>CAMNEH010000025.1 GCA_946536315.1 uncultured Clostridia bacterium | reverse complement strand
TCTTGCTGATGGTGCCGCTGCCGGCGAGCCGCGCGATGCCGAAGTCGGACACCTTGACATGGCCGTCGGTATGGATCAGGATATTCTGCGGCTTGATGTCGCGGTGGATAATGCCGTTTTTGTGCATGTGCTGCAGCGCGGACAGGAGCCGGATCGCGATCTGAACGGCCGTGACCGGCGGCAGCGCGCCTTTTTCCTCGATGATGTCCTTGAGCGTCCGGCCGCCGACAAACTCGAGCACCAGATACCGGTACTGATCCTGCACGCCCACGTCCAGCAGGTTGACGATGTTGTGATGGCTCACCTTGCTGGCGGCGAGCGCCTCGCGCTCGAAGCGGCGCAGGAATTCCTCGTCGTGAATGTATTCGGGCTTCAGGATCTTGATGGCGACCGCGTGATGGGTGCGCTGATCCAGCGCCTTGTACACCAGCGCCATGCCGCCCTGGCCGATGAATTCGGTCAGCTGATACCGATTGTCCAGCACCAGGCCAATCACGCGGGCACCTCCACAATCACGAGGGTGATGTTGTCGCGCCCGCCGCGTTCCAGCGCGAGGTCCAGGAGCTTGTCAGCGGCTTCCTGGAGGTCGTACTCGCTGAGGTGGCTCGCGAGCTCCCTGTCATTGACGCAGCCGCTCAGCCCGTCGGAGCAGAGCAGCCATTTGTCGCCGGGCTGACGGTCGATGGTGAGGATGTCGCTGTTAACCTCCGGGTCGGTGCCGATGGCGCGGGTGATCATGTGCCGGTAGGGGTGGACCGCCGCCTCCTCCTCGGTCAGCAGGCCTTCCCGCACCATTTCGGCGACCATGGAATGGTCCTCAGTGACCTGACGGAGCTGTCCGCCGCGCAGCAGATAGGCGCGGCTGTCGCCGATGTGGGCCAGGAGCATTTCCTTTTCGCCCGTCCATAGGACAGTCAGGGTCGTACCCATGCCGCTCAGCGACGGATCGGATTTTTGCCGGGCATAGACGATCTGGTTGACTTCGCTGACGCATTCCCGCAGGGTATCCGGGCGCGGACTCAGGCCGCGAAGGCGCTCCAACAGCAAATCGGCGGTCATCCGGCTGGCGATGTCTCCGGCCAGGTGGCCGCCCATGCCGTCCGCTACGCCGAACAGACACGGGCCGAGGATGACCGTATCCTGATTGGTCTTGCGCACATTGCCCACATGCGTGCGGGAAATCCATTTCATTGGCCGTGTTCCTCCAAGTGTTTTTTGCGCAGCTGGCCGCACGCGCCCTCAATATCGTCGCCCAGGGTGCGCCGGCGCGTGACGGAAACGCCGTTCGCCGTCAGGCATTCCATAAATCGGGCGATCTGCGCTTCGCTCGCGCCGTACAGCTGGCGTTCGCGCACGCTGTTCAGCGCGATGACGTTGACGTGACAGTTCCTGCCCCTGAGCAGGCGGCTGAGCTTCAGCGCGTCCTCCTGCGAGGCGTTCACGCCGTCGATGAGCGCGTACTCGATAATCAGCCTGCGTCCGGTCGCGCGATAATAGGCTTCACAGGCGTCCAGCGTTTCCTGAATGGTATAGCGCCGCGCGATTGGCATAATGGTCTGACGCGTGGCGTCATCCGGCGCGTGCAGCGACAGCGAAAGCGTCAGCTCCAGTCCCTCGCCCGCCAGCCGGCGGATCATGTCCGGCAGGCCGCAGGTACTCAGCGAAATCCGGCGCGCGCCCAGGTTCAGGCCGTCCGGATGCGTCACCAGCCGGATGAAGCGGAGCACTTCATCATAATTCTGCAGCGGCTCGCCGCTGCCCATCAGCACCAGGCGGCTGATCCGCCCGTTTTCGGGGCGCAGCAGGCGATTGGCGCACAGCACCTGGCCGACCATCTCGGCCGCGGTCAGGCTGCGCACGCAGCCGTTCAGGGTACTCGCGCAGAACCGGCAGCCCATGGCGCAGCCCACCTGTGTGGATACGCACAGCGTCACGCCGTAATGATAGCGCATCAGCACGCCTTCCACGCAGTTGCGGTCGCTCAGCCCGTAGAGCAGCTTGACGGTGCCGTCGCTGGCGGAAGCGTGTTCCTCCAGCACGGTGACGGGGGGCACGGGCATCTGCCCGCGCAGCCGGTCCCTGAGCGGCTTGGACAGTACGGTCATGTCCGCAAAATCAAGGCCCTTGTGCAGGTCTTTGAACAGCTGTCTGCCGCGGTAGGCCGGTTCGCCCCAGGTCTGCATCAGCGCCGTGAGTTCGTCAGGCAGCATTCCCCACAGTTCGCGCATGGGTCAGCCCTTCCGCTGCAGGGCGGCCATATAAAAGCCCTCGTCCCCGTCCGGTCCTGGCAGCAGCTGAAGCCCGAGCTCGCGCGAGGCCTCGGGATACAGCGCGGTCACGCTTTCAGGCAGCGGGCAGAGCGCGTATTCGGGATGCCTGTCCAGAAAGGCCCGCAGCTGCAGCGCGTTTTCCTCCGGCAGGATGGAACAGGTGGCGTACACCAGCCGTCCGCCGCGCCTGACATATTTTGCGCAGTTGTCCAGCAGCGCGGCCTGCGTCGCGCAGAGCGCGGCCAGACTGTCAGGAGTGATGCCGTAGCGGATGTCCGGCTTTTCGTGCCACTCGCCCAGGCCAGTACACGGCGCGTCGAGCAGGCAGACGTCGAACCTGTCCTCCCAGTCCTCACGGAAGCGGGTGGCGTCGTACAGCTGCGGGCGGACGTTGTCCAGGCGCAGGCGGCGCACGGCGGCCTCCAGCAGTGCTACGCGGTGTGGATGGATGTCCAGCGCGTATACGCGGCCGGTGCCCTGCATCATTTCGGCGATGTAGGCGGTTTTGCCGCCGGGCGCGGCGCAGCAGTCCAGCACCTGCATGCCGGGACGGGCCTCAGTCAGGCTGGCGCACACCATACTCGCCTCGCCCTGAACGCTGAACATGCCCGCCTGATAGTCGCGGTCACGGCTCAGCTGCATGACACCTTCAGCGTACCAGGCGTGAGGCACGCGCCCTTTGCGCACTTCCCATACTTTTTTCGCGAGCAGCTGTTCGAACTGTTCGTCCGTCAGCATGTTCATGTTGGGACGCAGCACCATGCCGCGGCGCGCCGGGACAAAATTCAGCATTCGCTCGGTCAGCGGGCGGCCGTAATGCGAGTCCAGCTTCTGCGCGAGCCACAGCGGCATGGAGCGGCGGAGGGCGAGGTTTTCCAGCGGGTCCTCCGGCCAGACAATCTCCTTTTCGCCGCGCAGATAGGCGCGCACGACGCCGTTCACGAGGCCGGTCAGCGCTTCCAGTCCGATCTGGCGCGTCAGGCGGACGGCCTCATCCGCGATCGCGTTGTTGGGGATCCGGTCCATGTACTCCTTCTGGCAAACAGCCATGCGCAGAACACAGCGCACCCGCGTATCCACGCTGTCCGGGTTTTCAAGGTAGAACGAGAGTATGTGATCGATGGCGAGCAGGTTTTCGAGCGTGCCGTAGGTCAGCGCGGTACAGAGCGCCCGGTCGACGCCGGACATGCTGGTCTGTGACAGCTGGCGGTCGACGGCCATGGCGATATACGCCTCGCGCTCCAGCACGTCCAGTATGGCCCTGAGCGCAGCGGAGCGCGCGGGCGATACGGCGGACGCAGGGCGGGCGTGCGTGTCGCGGGAGGACGGACGCGCGGACCGGGCCGGCCTGCGGTCGTCCGGGGCGCGTCTGTCGTCACCGCGGCGGCCGGTCGCGGCGGCGCGGGAACCGCCTGGGCGGGGCGCGCCGGAGCGCTTTCCGGACGGGGTGGAGGAAAAGGGCGTGCGGCGGGATGATTTTTCAGCCATGAGGCCTCCTTTTCAGGTCGGTGGGACGGAAATTACAGCCGGTGGCCGCGCAGATAATCGCGCGGATCCATGCGCTTGCCGCCGGGCATCTGCATCAGCAGCACGCGCAGCGCGGTGCCGTTCCCCGCGCGGAAGATCAGCCCGTTCTGCGCGTCGGCGCAAAGAATGCCGCCAGCAATGCCGCTGTCGTCGCTGGAAAAATGATCGAGCGGTTCGGCGCGCCATACCTTCATCGCCTGGCCGTCCGGCAGCGTCAGGACAGCGCCGGGCCATGGGTTCACCCCACGGATCAGGCGGCACAGCCGGATTGCGTCCCAGCGCAGGTCCAGTTGGCCGAGCGCTTTGCTGAGCATCGGGTCATAGCTGGCCAGGGCGGGGTCCTGCGGGGTGCGGACGAAGCCACCGTCGGGGAAACGCGTGAGCGTTTCGGTGAGCAGCTCCGCGCCGGTCAGCTTCAGGATGTCCGTCAGCTCGCCGGCGGTCGCGTCCTCAGGGATGGGCACGCGGCGCTGCAGCAGGATGTCGCCGGTGTCCAGTCCCTTGTCCGTCAGCATCGTGGTGACGCCGGTTTCGGTTTCTCCGTGGATGATGGCCCAGTTGATGGGCGCCGGGCCGCGATAGCGCGGGAGCAGGGACGCGTGCACATTGACGGTGCCCCAGCGCGGCACGTCGAGGTTTTCCTGCGAGAGGATCTGGCCGAAGGCGGCGGTGACGCAGAGGTCTGGCCGGAGCGCCGCCAGGTCCTGAGCGCCGTCCGCACGGATACGCTGCGGCTGGAATACCGGCGTGCCGTGAGCAAGCGCGGTCTGCTTGACCGGACAGTATTCCACCTTGTTGCCACGCCCTTTCGGACGATCCGGCTGGCAGAAGACGCCCACGACCTCAGCTCCCATCCGGTAGAGAGCTTCGAGAGAGGGAACGGCGAAATCCGGTGTTCCCATAAATACGACGCGCATCAGTTTTCTGCCTCTTCTTCGTTCTGTTCGGATTCTTCCGTGATTTCGTGATCCATGATGTCGATATACAGCCGGCCGTCCAGGTGATCCAGCTCGTGGCACACGGCACGGGCGAAGAGTCCCTCCGCGGTAATCTCAAACGGCTTGCCCTTGCGGTCCTGGGCTTTGACGGTCACGCGCTCGGGGCGCACGACATAGCCGCGCTTCCCGGGAATGGACAGACAGCCCTCGCCGCCCCCCTGTTCGCCCTCGGCGGACACGATGACCGGATTGACCAGCTCCACCAGCCCGTCGCCGACGTCGATGACGACCACACGGCGGAGAATGCCTACCTGCGGGGCGGCCAGGCCGACGCCCTCCGCCTTGTACATGGTATCGGCCATGTCCCTGAGCAGCAGCCACAGCCGCAGATCAAACTTCTGCATGGGTTTGCACACTTTGCGCAGGGCCTCATCGCCCAGCTTGACAATTTTGCGTTCCATAATGCCTCCGAATGATGACGCGCGCCTACGCGAGGTTGGCCGGGTTGATTTCCAGGGTGACCCGACAGCCCTTCGGCGCCCCGTCGGTGAATGCCTGGAGCTGGGACAGGAGCTTTTCACTGTCCGGATGCGCCAGCCACTTCATCAGGGTCTGCGCGCGGTACTTTTCTTCAATAAACTGGATCGGCGCGAGATCGGCGCGGATCATCAGCAGCCGCCGCTGTGCCTGTGCCGAGGCCGTCAGCGCCTCTGTACGCGCTTTCAGTTCGCGCGCTGTTTCCAGCGCGGCCTGCTGGTCCGTGCCTTCGACCAGGAACCGCGCGAGAATAGTGAAGGGCGGGAACAGCCTGGCGCGGCGGCGGCGAAACTCGTCCTCGAAATACGCGCGGTAATTCTGGGTGGCGGCGGCCTGCAGCGCGTAATGATCCGGCTTGTAGGTCTGGATGACCACGTGGCCGGGCAGTCCGGCGCGTCCCGCCCGTCCGGCGACCTGCACCAGCAGCTGGAAGGTGCGCTCCGGGCTGCGGTAATCCGGCAGGTTCAGCGACAGGTCTGCCAGTACGGCGCCGACCAGCGTGACGCTGGGAAAATCCAGCCCCTTGGCGATCATCTGCGTGCCGATCAGCACCTGCGCCTGGCGGGCGCGGAAGGCGTTGATCAGCTCGTGATGCGCGTCCTTCCCGCGCGTGGTGTCCAGGTCCATCCGGATCACGCCCGTGCCAGGAAAGCGCCTGAGTACTTCCTCCTCCACGCGCTCGGTGCCGATGCCGACGGGACGAATGCTGTCCGAGCCGCAGTCGGGGCAGGCGCGCGGCGCGGGCAGGGTCTGTCCGCAGTAATGACAGCGCAGCGTATGGTTGGACCGGTGGTAGGTCATCGGCACGTCGCAGGCGTGGCAGCGGACCGTCACGCCGCAGGCGCGGCAGGTGAGCCCCGGGGCATAGCCGCGCCGGTTGATAAACAGGATGGCCTGCTGGCCCTCGGCAATGGTCTGCCCGAGGCGGGAAGCCAGCTCCTCGGAAAAAATACCGCGGTTACCGTTCTGCAGTTCCCTGCGCATGTCAACGATGCTGATGTCGGGCAGCGGCAGCCCGTTCGCGCGTTCGGGAAGCTCGAGCAGCGTATAATCGCCGCGCCGCGCCATGGCGAACGAGTAGATGCTCGGCGTCGCGCTGCCCATGACGCACAGCGCGTTTTCATGCACGGCGCGCCAGACGGCCACGTCCCGCGCGTCGTACTGCGGCGTTTGCTCGTTCAGGTAGGTGGGCTCATGCTCCTCGTCGATCAGAATGGCGCCGAGATGCTCCACCGGCGCGAACACCGCGGAGCGTGCGCCGATGACCATGCGCGCGTCGCCGCGCCGGATGCGCCGCCATTCATCATAGCGCTCGCCTGCGCTCAGACGGGAATGCAGGATCGCGGTCTGCGCGCCGAACCGGGAGTGGAACCAGTCGACCATTTGCCCCGTCAGCGCAATCTCCGGCACCAGCAGGATCACGCTCTTGCCCGCGTTCAGGCAGGCTTCCGCCAGGTGCATGTATACCTCGGTTTTGCCGGAGCCTGTCACGCCGTACAGCAGAAAGCAGCGGTCGGACAGCCGGCGGGCGCCCGGAGCGTTCAGACGCGCGAGGGCGAGATCCAGCTCCTCCATGGCGTCCCTCTGGCCGGGGGTCGGCTCCGGGCGCGGTTGATCAGGCAGGGGCTGGAAAAACGGCACGCGGAGCACCTCGCGCTCGGCCAGCTCGATGACACGCTCGTCGCTCAGGGCTTTCAGGACGTCCATCGGATCGCGCACCAGCGCGCGGATTTCGTCCATCGGGTGAGGCTGGCCGTCGGACAGCAGGGTCAGCACCATGCGCTTGCGCCTGGCGCGGGGGTTCAGCCGGACCATGTACGCGTGAAGCGCGTCCGGCGTCAGCGCAGCGCAGGCGGTGAGCTCGGTTTTGACCCGGACGCGGGTGCGCCGCATTTCGGCAGGCAGCATCAGGCGCAGCGCCGCGCAGAGCGTGCAGCCGAACCTGTCCGCGAGATGCCGGGCCAGCTCGATCAGCGCGGCGGGGAGCGCGGGATAGTCCTCCATGACCGCTTTGACCGGCTTGACTCGCGCGGGCGGGAGATCGGTGGCGTCTGTCAGCGCGATCACCCAGGCCTCCTTTTCGGCGGGGCCGAAAGGCACGCGTACGCGCCAGCCGGGTGTCAGGGACATTCCTTCCGGCACGAGGTAGGTATACAGGCGGTCCACCTCGCTGACGGCGATGTCCACGATAACCTGCGCGTACAAGCTCAGCCTCCTGAAGCGCCCGCGGCTCTCGCCGCTTCGATCCGGTCCAGGATCGCGGCGGCGGCGGCCCGCTTGCTCATCATGGGACAGGCTTGCGCGCCGTCGCGGGTGATGATGGTGATGATGTTGGTATCCACGTCAAAGCCCGCACCGGGCTGGGTGACGTCGTTGGCGACGATCATATCCAGGCGCTTGGCTTCCAGCTTCTTTTCCGCGTGCTCGGTCAGGTGTTCCGTTTCCGCGGCAAAGCCTACCAGATACTGGCCGGGCCGCCGCGCCTCGCCGACCGCCCGGGCAACGTCCGGGGTTTCCACCAGCGTCAGCGTGAACGCGTCGCCTTTCTGTTTTTTGATCTTTTGCGGCGCGACGGCGTCAGGCCGGTAATCCGCGGGCGCGGCTGCCTGGATGATGATGTCCTGCGCCGGCGCTTCCCGAAGCATGGCGTCCAAAAGGTCTTCTGTCGTTTCCACTGACACCAGCCGCGCGCCCGCGGGCGCGGGCAGGCTGACAGGACCGCTGACCAGCGTGACCTCCGCGCCGCGCTGGAGGGCTTCCTCCGCCAGCGCGTAGCCCATTTTGCCGCTGGAGCGGTTGGTCAGAAAGCGCACCGGGTCGAGCGGCTCGCGCGTCGGACCCGCGGTCACCAGCACGCGCGCGCCGCGGAGCGTCTCACGGCGGCTCAGCAGGCTCAGCGCGCGCTCCGCGATGGCGTCCGGCTCGGACATGCGTCCCATTCCGCTGTCGCCGCAGGCAAGCCGGCCGCCCTCGGGCCCGCACAGAAAGACGCCGCGTTCGTTGAGAACGCGGAGATTTTCCTGTGTCGCCGGATGCTCCCACATGGCGGTGTTCATGGCCGGGGCGACGAGCACGGGGGCGGTGACGGCGAGCGCGGTGGTCGAAAGCATGTCGTCAGCCAGGCCGTGGGCCAGCTTGGCCAGAATGTTCGCCGTCGCGGGCGCGATCACGAAAACATCGGCCCACTGCGCCCAGGCGATGTGCTCCACCTCGTGCGCGAGGACCGGCTGAAAGGTGTCCACCGCGACCGGATTCCCGCTCAGCGTCTGAAAGGTCATCGGCTGGACCAGCCGTGTCGCGTTCTGCGTCATGATGACGCGTACTTCCGCGCCGGCCTTGACCAGGCGGGAAACGAGCTCACAGCTCTTGTAGCACGCAATGCCCCCGCTGACGCCCAGCAGGACATGGCGGCGCGTCCGCTCGTCCATCAGTTGTCCTCGTCTTCCAGGCTGCGCTGATATACGAGCAGACCGCGGTTGATCTCCTCCACGGCGCAGGACAGCGGCTTGCGGTCCTTGCGGTCAATCATGGGCAGCGCTCCGTCAATCAGCTGACGGGCGCGCTTGGCGGATTCCACCACCAGCGTGTAGCGGCTGTCCACCTTTTGGCAGATGTTGTCAATCGCAGGCTTGTTCATGGCCATGTCAGAGATACCTCCTGAATATTGTAGGTCAGAGTTGGGGATGAAAACGGGTGGTGCGCTGCTTTTCCGCGTCGACGATGCATTTGAGCGTCGCGCAGGCGCGGTCCAGGTCGTCGTTGACCAGAGCGTAGGCATACCGCGGCAGCAGCAGGACCTCCTGTCGCGCGTTGGCGAGCCGGCGGCGGATGTCGGCCTCCGATTCGGTCTGGCGTCCGCGCAGACGGCGCTCCAGCTCCTCAAAGCTGGGCGGCAGGATAAACACGCTGACGGCGTCCGGCGCCTTCTGCATGACCTGCAGCGCGCCCTGTGTATCGATGTCCAGCAGCACATTTTGCCCGGCGGCGCGGCGGTCCGCCACTTCGCTGACCAGCGTGCCGTAGTGGTGGCCGTGCACCTCGGCATGCTCGAGAAAGGCGTTTTCCCTGACCAGCCGGGCATAGTCCGCCTCTGTCATGAAATGGTAGTGCTGATGGTCGATTTCGCCCTCGCGCGGCGCGCGGGTCGTCGCGCTGACGGAGAAGACGATGCTGTCGTCCTGCGCCATCAGCCACTGGACCAGCGTCCCCTTGCCCACGCCGGACGGACCGGAAATGACCAGCAGCATGCCGGTGGGTTGAACGTCCATACGCATGCCCCTTTCAGAGAATGTTTTGCGCCTGTTCGCGCAGCTTTTCGATCTCATTCTTGCACTGCACGGCCAGCCTCGTCACCGCCAGGGATACGGACTTTGAAGCGGTGGTGTTCGCTTCGCGGTTCATTTCCTGCAGCAGGAAGTCGATCTGCTTGCCCACAGGACCCTCTGCCGCGGTCAGGCAGCGCATTTCAGCGATATGCGCGCTGAGACGGGCAAGCTCCTCGTCGATCGCGCAGCGGTCGGCGAACAGCGCGACCTCCTGCGCCAGGCGCTGCGGCTCGACCGGGGTGGACAGCCGCCCGAGGCGTTCCGTGAGCCGGGCCTGATAATCGTCCGGCAGCGTGGGCGCGATCTGAAGCAGCTCCCCGGTCAGCGCGCTGAGTGTGTCCAGATGCTGCGTGAGGTCCTCGCGCAGGCGCTCGCCCTCGCGGGCGCGCGCAGCGGTCACCTGGTCCAGGGCGTCATTCAGGGCGGAAGCCAGCAGGCGCTGGACGGCGCCGTCGTCATCCGGGGCGGGCTGCTCGGTGAGCGCGCCGGGCAGCGCAGCGAAATAGCTGAGGGAGGGGAGAGCGTCCGCGGGGAAGAACCGGTCCTTCAGCTCAGTCACCGCGGTCAGATAGGCGCTGATCAGGCCATCGTCCACGCGCACGCTGACGGCGTCTTCCCGCGTATTCAGGTAGGTGACGCTGATGTCTGCGTGTCCGCGCGTCAGACGCTCGCCGGCCGCCGCACGGATGAACGCTTCCTGCGCGTTCATGGTCCGGGGCAGCCGCAGGCTCAGGTCCAGAAACCGGTGATTGACGCACCGGACTTCCACGTTGATCTGACGCCCGTCCTCCGCGCGCCCGGCGTGTCCGTATCCTGTCATGCTCAGCAAAGCCCCGGTCCTCCCTTCCGTTCGCGGCGTCTGTCAAAGGGCAGCCGCCTTCATATGATTATACCATCTCCGCCGCCCCTTCGCAAGTGCCAACAAAAAACAGGAACGGCGTTGCATTTTGCCAGCCGTTCATGTATAATCGCAGGCACAGGGCGTTCTTGAATGAACAGCCCGGAAAGGAGCGAGCGTATGCCTAAGTACGAGTGCCCGTGTGGGTATGTGTATGATCCTGAAGTAGGCGATCCGGACAGCGGCATCGCGCCCGGCACCGCGTTTGAGGACATTCCCGAGGACTGGGTTTGCCCGATCTGCGGCTTGGGGAAAGACGCGTTCACCGAGGTGTGACCGCGCAGGGGGGCTGCCCTTTCAGGGGGCGGCCCCCGTCCTGAAACGGATGAACATAAAGGAGCGTATGACAGATGAACCCGACGTTTGTGATCGAAATGGCGGATGGCGGAACGATGTGCGGCGAGCTGTACCCGGATATCGCGCCGGAGTCCGTCGGCAATTTTATCGCGCTGGCAAACAGCGGCTTCTATGACGGACTGATTTTTCACCGTGTGATTCCCGGATTCATGATCCAGGGCGGTGATCCGCAGGGCATCGGCATCGGCGGCCCGGGCTACTGCATCAAGGGCGAATTCGCCCGCAACGGCGTGCAGAACGGGCTAAAGCACACGAAAGGCGTGCTGTCCATGGCGCGCAGCATGATGCCCGATTCCGCCGGCAGCCAGTTTTTCATCATGGTCAGCGCCGCCCCGCACCTGGACGGCCAGTACGCCGCCTTCGGCAAGGTGCTGAGCGGCATGGAGGTCGCCGACCGCATCGTATCGGCCGAGCGGGACGCCAGGGACAAGCCGCTCAGCGACCAGCGCATCAAGTCCGTCCGGGTCGATACGCAGGGCAAAGAGTATCCGTTCACCAAGCTGAATCAGCGCTGAGGAGTTCACTGTGAATACAATATTGCTGAGGCGTCCGCTCAATCCGACGGTAACGCTGCTGAAGGTGTCCGCCCCGCTGATTGCGCGGAAGGCGGAGCCGGGACAGTTTGTGATTGTCCGCGCGGACGCGTCGGGGGAGCGCATCCCGCTGACGGTGGCAGACTTTGACCGCGACGAGGGGACCATCACGATCATCTTTCAGGTGGTGGGCGGGACCACGGAAAAGCTCAATCACCTCCGGGAGGGCGACTGCCTGGCGGACATGGCGGGCCCGCTCGGCCGCGCGACCCGCACCGAGGGGCTGAAAAAGGTGGCGGTGGTCGGCGGCGGCGTCGGCTGCGCGATCGCCTATCCGGTGACCAAGAAGCTGTTTGAGCAGGGCGCGGAGGTCCACGCGGTCGCCGGCTTCCGCACGCGCGAGCTGGTCATCCTCGAGGAGGAGTTCGCCGCGCACGCCACGCTGTTCAGGCGCATGAGCGATGACGGCACCTGGGGTGAAAAGGGGCTGGTCACCGACGCGCTGAAGGCGCTGATCGAAGCGGGAAACCGGTATGACGAGGTCATCACCATCGGTCCGCTGCCGATGATGAAATTTGTTTGCCGGCTGACAAAGGAATACGGCATTCACACCATCGCGAGCATGAACCCGATCATGATCGACGGCACCGGCATGTGCGGCGGGTGTCGCCTGACGGTGGGCGGGGAAACGAAATTCGCCTGTGTGGACGGACCGGAGTTTGACGGCCACCTGATCGACTTCGACGAGGCGATCTCCCGCGGACGCATGTATCAGGACTTTGAACGCAGGGCCTATGACGCGGCGTGCGCGCTTTTCCGCACAGCAGAAGGGGGGCAGGCGTAATGGCCATCAATCCCAGCAAGCATCCCATGCCGACCCAGCCGCCGCAGGAGCGCGCGAAGAATTTCCGTGAGGTGGCGCTGGGCTATTCGATGGAGGTCGCGCGTGACGAGGCTTCCCGGTGCCTGAACTGTAAAAATCAGCCCTGCGTGAAGGGCTGCCCGGTCGGTATTCACATCCCGCAGTTTATCGAGGCGCTGCGGAAAGGCCAGCTGGAGGACGCATACCGCATCATCTCTCTGACCAGCTCGCTGCCGGCCGTCTGCGGACGCGTGTGCCCTCAGGAAACCCAGTGCGAAAGCAAATGCACGCTGGGCGTGCGGTACGAGCCGGTCGGCATCGGCCGCCTGGAACGCTTCGTGGCGGACTGGCACAACGCTTTGGACGCCGCGGCGCCGGAAAAGCCCGCTTCCAACGGTCACCGCGTGGCGGTGGTCGGCTCCGGCCCGAGCGGGCTGACCTGCGCGGGCGACCTCGCCAAGAAGGGCTATCAGGTGACCGTTTTTGAGGCGCTGCACACCGCGGGCGGCGTGCTGGTATACGGCATTCCGGAATTCCGTCTGCCCAAGGCGATCGTGGCGCGCGAGGTGGCCACGCTCGAGGCGCTCGGCGTGGACATTCAGACCAATGTGATCATCGGCAAGACCCTCACCGTGGACGAGCTGTTCGCAGAAGGCTACGAGGCCGTGTTTATCGGCTCCGGCGCGGGCCTGCCCAACTTCATGGGCATTCCCGGCGAATCTCTGAAGGGCGTGTATTCCGCGAACGAGTACCTGACCAGGTCCAACCTGATGAAGGCCTATCTGGATACCTCTGACACGCCGATCATGAAGGGCGGCCGCGTCGCGGTGGTCGGCGGCGGCAACGTCGCGATGGACGCTGCGCGCACTGCGCTGCGCCTTGGCGCAGAAAAAGTATATATCGTGTACCGGCGCTCGCTGGACGAGCTGCCCGCCCGCCGTGAGGAAGTGGAGCACGCCCAGGAAGAGGGCATCGATTTCAGGCTGCTGTGCAACCCGACCGAAATCCTCGGCTGGCAGAACGCTGAGAATCCGCGCGATCCGAAAAACGGCTTTGTCCGTGCCATGCGCTGCATCCGCATGGAGCTGGGCGAACCGGACGCCTCCGGACGCCGGCGGCCGGTGGAAATCCCCGGCAGCGAGTTCACGCTGGACGTGGATACGGTCGTCATCGCGATCGGCACCAGCCCGAATCCGCTGATCAAGTCGACCACGGAAGGGCTGGAGGTCAACCGTCGCGGCGGCATCGTGATTGACGAGACCGGCCTGACCTCCCGCAGCCATGTGTATGCGGGCGGCGACGCCGTGACCGGCGCGGCGACCGTGATTTCAGCCATGGGCGCGGGCAAGACAGCCGCCGAGGCGATCGACCGCGCGCTGAGCGAAGGCTGAAGCGGGGACGGGACATGACGGTCTATCTGTGCCCAAACCTGTCCACGGAAGCGCGGACTTCAGCGGCGCTTGAGACACTGGCCTGCTTTGAAAACCGGCTGGCCGCGCGCGTGATCATGAGCGCGGAGGACAGCGTGCGCCTGACCGGTACTGCGGACCGCACCGGCGCGCCGGAGGACGCGTCGGTATTGGTCAGCGTCGGGGGCGACGGCTCCGTGCTGCGCGCCGCGCAGCTGGCGGTGCGCGCGGACCGTCCGCTGCTGGGCATCAACAGCGGACGGCTGGGCTTTCTGTGCGCGCTGGAGATGAATGACCTGCCGGCGCTGACGGCGGACGCACTCCATGCGCTGCCGGTGGAGGAAAGGACCATGCTGGCGGTCGCGCTCGGCGGGCAGACGCGCCTCGCGCTCAATGACGTCGTCATCGCGCGCCGCCGTCTGGCCGGTACGCTGAGCGCCAGTGTCTGCTGCGGCGGCAGGACGCTGCTCAGCTTCCGCGGCGACGGTCTGATCGCGGCGACCCCGACCGGATCGACCGCCTACAGCCGTTCCGCCGGCGGGCCTGTCCTGCTGCCGGATACCGGCTGTATCGCGCTGACGCCGATCTGCGCTCATACGCCAGGCGCCGCGCCGGTCGTCGTATCGGACAGGTTTGAGTATACGCTGCG
The DNA here is from genome assembly GCA_946536315.1 of uncultured Clostridia bacterium. Taxonomy (GTDB): domain Bacteria; phylum Bacillota; class Clostridia; order Christensenellales; family Aristaeellaceae; genus UBA4246. The sequence goes on along the minus strand of CAMNEH010000025.1, from coordinate 15,813 downwards.
CGTGACGGATGTTGGCGATGACGCGGCAGACGTCCTGGCCGACGGCGTGACGCTGGGCAGCGTTACGGACGCGCTCACGGTGCGTCGGCATGATTTGCCGCTGCGGCTGGTGCGCGGGAATCACTGACATGGGAGGCGTGCATGACACAGGGAATATGGGTGCGGCTGATCCGGCACGGTAAGATGATCGCGTCAGAAGTGCAGCCCTGCCGGGTGGAAGAATGGGAAGAGGGCCTGACAGAGGCCTGCCGAAGGATGGACGTTCCGAAGCCGGTCATCCTGCCGCGGCATGAGCGGGATTACGCGGGCTTCCATCAGGCGCGCTTTCTGCCGGAGCACTTTGTGGAAAGCGTTCCCTTCGACCGCATGGAGGTGGAATATATTGATCCTGAGGCGAAGAGAAAAGTCAATGAAAAGTATTTATAATCTCCTGCGCCGGCTCCTCGGGTCGGCGTTTGTTTTCCTGTGTGTGGCGTCCGGCGCGGCGCGGGCGGAGGTACGGATCAACGAGGTCATGGCCCAGAACGGCACGTATCAGAACGGGCACGCCTATGACTGGATCGAGCTGTACAACGATGGAAAAAAAGCCGTCGACCTGAGCGGCTGGCATCTGTCGGACAAAGAAAACAAGCCGCTCAAATGGACGTTTCCGGATCACGCGAGCATTGCCGGCGGCGGATATGTGCTGGTGTACTGCACCGGCGACAGCAGCCTGGATCCCGGAAAAAACAAAACCTTCTACGCTGATTTCAAGATTTCCTCCAGCGGCGAAACGCTGGTGCTCAGCGACCGCGAGGGCGAAGCGGTGGACAGGATGGCGCTGCCCGCTCAATACGGCTGCGTATCCTATGGCCTGGCCTCTGGCACAGGGGCGGCGGGATATTTCGAGACCGCGACGCCAGGCAAGCAAAATGGCGCGGCGGTGTGCGCCGCGCGGGCGGAGGCGCCGCGGCTGCTGACCGGCGGCGGCGCATACCAGGACAGTGTGCTGGTGCAGGCAGAGGCGGCGGAGGGAACCGTGCTGCGCTATACAGTCGACGGGGAAACACCGGGCGTCAAATCGCCGGTGTTCCCCGCGGAGGGCCTCAGCCTCAGCAAAACGACGCCGTTGCGCCTGCGCGCGTTCGCGGACGGGTGCGTGCCGTCCGTCACCGTCAGCGCGACCTACCTGATCGACGACCCGCTGGTGACCCCGGTCGTATGCCTGACGACGGACGACCAGTACCTGTTCAACAGCAAGACCGGCGCGCTGGTCAAGGGGACCGGCTCGGTGCCCAATTATGAGAAGGAGCTGGAATACCCTGTCAATATCGAGTATTACGACGCGGACGGTACGGCGCTGATCAACCAGATGGGCACCTTCACCGCGGCAGGGCATTCGGCGCGGCAGAACACGCAGAAATCCATCGCGCTGTATGCGCGGGCGGCCTATGGCCCGGACCGGTTCGCGTTCAATCCGTTTCCGCACAGAACGTACGACAGCTATAAATCGCTCCTGCTGCGGTCCACCAATTCCGACGCGTTTTTCTGCCGGCTGCGCGACGTGGTGTACTCCTCTCTGGCGGAGGGGGAGGGGCTTCTGTATCAGGACGCGCAGTGCATACAGGTGTATATCAACGGCCGGTACTGGGGGCATTACAACCTGCGCGAAAAAATCAACAAGTATATGATCGCCCAGTTTGAGGGCGTGACGGACGAGGAGGACATCGATGCGATCGGCGTGATCTCGCGCACCGGCACGCCGCGCTTTACCAGCAACGGCAGCGGGGAGGACTGGGTCGCGCTCTCGGACTTCTGCAAGAAAAATGACCTGAACCAGCCCGACAATCTGCAGTATGTGCTGGACCGGCTGGACGTGGACAGCCTCTTCACGCACGCGGCGTATGAAATCATCCTCGGCAATACGGATTTCACGAATGTGCGGCTTTACCGTGTTCCGGGCGGGAAATGGAAATACCTGCTGTTCGACGTGGAGGCGTCCTTCAAATCGCTGGAGCCCGCGTCGATCCAGTATTATATCAAGCCCGTCAGGGGTAAGATTCAGGGATTCCGGCACGAACCGCTCAACGCGCTGCTGAACGTGCCGGAAATGAAGGCGCGCTTCCTGACCAGGGTCGCGGAGCTGCTGGAAAAGCACTTCCTCTGGCCGGAAGTCCAGGCGAAGTTTGAATACTGGGAGGACGCGCTCAGGCCGATCCTTCCCCGGCACATCGCGCGCTGGAAAAACCTGACCATGGAAAAATGGGAGGCCAATGTGAGCGCCGCGCGGTATTACGCGCGGCTGAGGCCGACGAAGATTCCGGCGCTGCTCAAAACGGCGATGAAGCTGACTGGCGCGGAGGTCGAGACTTACTTTGGAGCGGTGACAGAATTACTGCAGTCCAATAATCTGAACTAACCGGCAGCAACCGAATATCTTGACTTTTTACCTGCGGTTGCATACAATAATGAAAAAACCGCAGGATTTTGCCTGTGGTGACATTGTCTCGGGATGGTGAAACATGAAGAAACTGACATGCTTCGCGCTGATTGTATACCTGTGTGCGTGCTGCCTCTGCGCCGGCAGCGCGGAGGTCGTGGTGCTGAACGACGACGCGGGCGTGTGGCCGGTACTGACCCAAAAGCACCCGCGAGCGACAGTGCTTCCGCGGCCGATGGATGACAATACGCTGCAGCCGCTGTTGGAAATCTGGTTTGGCAAGGTCAACGTCTGCGACTGTATCGCGGTGCGCTGCGAAGGGAAGACCATGCTGATCGACGGCGGCAACAAGCCCAACGGCGGCGCGACCCGCGGATTTCTGAATGGGCTGCATTTTCATCGGGCCGACTATATCTACAACACACACCATCATGACGACCATATCGATATGGAAGCCGCGCTGGTCAGCCGCGGTGAATTCTGGGCGACAACCTTCCTGACGCCGTATGAGCGGGATCACCCGGTCCAGCGCCAGCTGGCGATGCAGCAGGCGGTCGATGACGCCGGCATCGAGTACCGGATGGTCCGGGACGGCGACACGCTGTCACTGGGCGGCGCCACGTTTGAATTCCACCGCTGGACGGGCTCCACCGACCCGAACTATTCCTCCCTGTTCGCCAAGGTCACGTACAAAAACCGGTCGATTTGGCTGATGGCGGACGTGACGGGCCTCGCGCAGCAGCATTTAGCGGAGGAGCGAAAGGACATCGACTGGAAGGCCGACGTGTTCAAGCTGGGACATCACGGATACTCCGAACAGGACATTCACCTGCTCAGAATGGTGGACCCGGAGCTGTGCGTGATCACCAATACCGTGAGCGGCGCCAAGGTATCCATCAAACAGCTGAAGCGGAACGGCTACCCCTACCTGCTTACCAATTTCGGCACCATTTACCTGTATACCGACGGTGGCGACCACTGGTATTACCAGCAGGACAGCACGCCGTATGACCAGCTGTAAGGCGGCCGGTCACTCCGGCTTTTGGTCCCGCGGCGCCTTTGGTCCCGTCTGGCCCAGCGCCCAGTGCAGCCGGCATAGGCTGGTGTAGCTTTCGTTGCCGCCCAGCACGACCTGCTCGCCGGTTTTGATGACGCGCCCGTTGAGCAGGCGCGCGTTGAAGGTGGCCTTGCGCCCGCACCAGCAGATGGTTTTGACCTCTTCGATGGAATCGGCCCAGGCCATCAGCCACTCGCTGCCTTCGAAAAAGTTCCCCTTGAAATCCGCCCGCAGGCCGTAGGCGATCACGGGCACGTTGTCCGTATCCACAATCTGTACCAGGCGCTCGACCTGCGCTTTGGTCAGGAACTGCGCCTCGTCCACGATGATGCAGGCATAGTCGCGCACGTTGATGCTGTCGAGTTCCTCCACGTACCGGCAGGGAGCGGACAGTCCGGAGCGCGACCGCACGACGCGTTCGCCGTCGCGGGTGTCGATCCGCGGCTTCAGCATCAGCGCATGCTGGCCGCGCTCTTCATAATTGTACTGTACCATGATCGCGTTGGCGGTTTTGCTGGAACCCATGGCCCCGTAACGGAAATAGAGCTTGGCCATAATCGATCTCCTGACTCATGGAAAGAGGCTGCGCACGGCAGCCTCTTTCCGATATGATGGGATGGAATGAACCGGTTGATCAGTTCAAACCGAGCTTGTTATAGATGGCCGCGAAGGTGTTCGCGCCGCACTTGCCGTCCACCTTCAGGCCGGCTTCCTTCTGGAACTGCTTGACGGCCGTTTCGGTCTTGGTGCCGAACTTGCTGTCCACATCGCTGCTGTCCAGCAGGTAGCACTTCACCAGCAGCTCCTGCAGGTGCTTGACCGCGTAGCCGGAATCGCCGCGCTTGAGCACCTTGTAGGTAGTCCCGGTGGAGGGATCGGTGTAGCTGGAGGAGCCCTGTGCGCCCTGAGACAGCGGGATGCCCATCAGCTTGGCCCAGGTGCTGGCGCCGATGATGCCGTCGGCCTTCAGCCCGTTCATGGACTGGAAGTTCTTGACAGCGGTCAGTGTCGATTTGCCGAAGATACCGTCCGCGGAGCCGACCAGGCAGCCGGCTGCGATCAGGTAGTTCTGAGCGCTGCGCACATAATAGCCGTGGTTGCCGTACTTGAGCTTGGGCCGGTCATACGGGGAGGTCGCCGTCGCGTCCTCTTCGATGATCGCCGCTTCATACGTTTCGCCCCAGAGCGCGGCCTTGGTGTTGGCATCCAGCTTGCCGGTCACTTTCATCTTGTTCGCGGTCTGGAAGCTGACAGTGGCCTTATAGGTCGCGTCGTCGAAATAGCCGGCGGTCTGAATGGCGGACAGATGGTTCAGGCTCTTGAGCTTCTGCTGCACGATGTACACGTCATAGCCCCGCATACCGGAGGAGACGTTGCGGCGGATCTTCTTGTCCTCCGTGAAATATTTGGACGGGTTCGCCACTGCGTCCTCCAGGCGGCCGTAGGTGTTCTCGCCGACGATGCCGTCGGCCTTCAGGCCGACCGCGGTCTGGAATCCCATGACCGCGTCCTTCGTCACGGAATCGTAATCCGCGGTCGATTCACGGTTGGGATTGTAGAAGTAAATCTTTTTCAGCATGTCCTGGATCTTCTTCACGGCCTCGCCCTTATCGCCGGGGCGGATGGTGTTGAAGCCGACATCCGTGATGTACTGGTCCGCTTCGTCAGTGACTTCGATGATGATGTCAAAGTCGCTGGCCTTGACGCCGTCGCTGGTGATCAGCTTGGCCCAGGTGTTGCCGCCGATGCGGCCGTCCACCTTCAGGTTGTTGCGGCGCTGGAAGTTTTTGACGGCCTTGACCATGTTCTTGCCGTAGATGCCGTCAATCTTGCCGGTGTAATACTCGTAATAAGCGAGCCGTTCCTGCATGTAGGCGATGTCCTTGTCCGGATCGTCCGGGAATGGGTCAGTCTTGTCCTTCATGCCGCTTTTCAGCACATGATCGTATGTTTCGGCGGATGCGATGCCCGTGAACAGGAGCATGAGGGCCATCAAAAGCGCAATCCATGAAAGTTTCTTCATAGCGCAATTCCTCCATTCAAGGTGATGACCAAGTATAGCATCAATTGTTTGCTATTTTGTTACGAGATCATGTTTGAAACGTTAATTTCAAGCGAAGAATGTAAAACGAATCCGCGAAGACAAGGGACAAAAAAACGGCCGCCGTTCACATTTGTGAAACAGCGGCTCCATGACGGAGGCCGTGACGGCGCGCGAAGTCACGGCGGCGGCGAGGGGATAAGCACTCACGCGCCGGGACGCATTCCCAGCACGGCCATGGCCTGGGCGACGGTATCCACGGGCAGGACCTCCACGCCGTCGGGTACGCGCAGCTTGCGGACGCTGTCGCGGGGGCAGACGACCTTAGTGAAGCCCAGGCGCTGCGCCTCGGCGATGCGGCGGTCCAGGTGCGGGATCGCGCGGATCTCTCCGGCGAGCCCGACTTCGCCCATGACGCTGACGTCGCCGGGCAGGGGAAGATCCTTCGCGGAGGAGGCGACCGCCATGCACAGCGCCAGGTCGGCGGCGGGCTCGCTCAGGCTCAGGCCGCCGGCCACGTTGACATATACGTCCTGATTATACAGGCGGACGCCGGCGCGCTTTTCCATCACGGCCAGCAGCAGCATCACGCGCGAGGCGTCCATGCCGTTGACGGTGCGCCGGGGTGACGTATAATAAGAAGGCGCGACCAGCGCCTGCAGGTCGACCAGCATGGGGCGCGAGCCCTCCATGGCGCAGAGCACACAGGAGCCGGATACGTTGCGCGCGCGCTGGCTGAGCAGCGTTTCGGACGCGTTTTCCACCGGCAGCATCCCCTCGGCGGTCATTTCGAACACGCCGAGCTCGTTGACCGAGCCGAAGCGGTTTTTATTCGCGCGCAGCAGGCGGTATTCGTGCTGGTGGTCGCCCTCGAAGGCGAGCACGACGTCCACCATGTGCTCGAGCACCCGGGGCCCGGCCAGGGTGCCCTCCTTGGTCACGTGACCGACCAGCATGACGGCGCAGCCGCTGGTTTTGGCATAGCGCATGAGCAGCGCGGCGCTTTCACGGATCTGGCTGACGGAGCCGGGCGCGCTGGCCATTTCGGGCCGATACATGGTCTGAATGGAGTCCACGACGCAGTAATCGGGCTGCACCTGGCTGAGCCGGCGCTCAATGGCGTCCATCGCGTTCTCCGCCAGCACCAGCATGTCCGTCCGGTCCGCGCCGAGCCGCTCCGCGCGCAGCTTGACCTGGCGCGCGCTTTCCTCGCCGGTGATGTACAGTACTCGCTTCTTCTGACGGCTCAGGTATGCGCATACCTGCAGCAGCAGCGTCGACTTGCCGATGCCCGGCTCCCCGCCGAACAGCAGCAGCGCGCCCTCCACCAGACCGCCGCCCAGCACCCGGTCGAGCTCACTCAGCCCGGTCGGCTGGTACAGCTGCTGTCCGGCTTCGATGGCGGAAAACGGCACCGGCTCGGCCCCGGTCCCGCCGCGCTGCTTGGGCGGCTTGTTCTCCGCGCCGGCAGCCGGCGTCCGGGGCGCCAACTCCGGCGCGGCCTCCTCCATAGTGTTCCAGCTGCCGCAGTCGGGGCACTGGCCGTACCACTTGGCGGTGATGCTCCCGCAGACGGAGCATACGTAGCTCGTTTTCGGCTTAGGCATGGCGGTCCCCGCAGACAGCGGCAAGCACCGCGTTGCGCACCTTCCGCACAGCGGTCGAGGTGCCGGTGTCAGTGGTGTTCTCCATGACCAGCAGGGTCAGGCGTTCGCGCGGGAAGTTTGCGAAATACGTGCCCAGCCAGCCGTCCCAGCCATACTCGCCCGGACACAGGATGCTTTTGCCCAGGCCCGGGGCCACGCCGATGCGCATGAAACGGCCGTAGCTGTAGCCTGTCAGACTGTCCCACATGGTGGCAAGCTGGCGGTCATTCAGCTGCGGCGCGGTCATGTACCGGACCGTCGCGGGGGCAAGGAACTCACGCCCGTCCAGCGTGCCGCGGTTCAGCAGCATCCGCGCGAAGCGCAGGTAATCGTCCAGGGTGGATACGAGTCCCGCGCCGCCGGACGCAAAGGCGGGCAGGCGGTCGTAGCGGCCGCAGTTCAGGTGCGTGCCGGTCCAAGGCCGCAGGCCGTCGGCGGTGCGGGTGTAGCAGGTGACCAGGCGGCCGCGCTTGTCCTCGGGCACATAAAAGTCCGTGTCCGCCATGCCCAGGGGGTCCAGCAACTCGCGCCGCAGGAAATCCCTGAACGTGAGCCCGCTCGCCGCTTCGATCACCGCGCCCATGACGTCGGCGCAGGTGCTGTAGCGGAATTCGCGCCCGGGCTGAAACGCCAGCGGCAGGCGGCCGAGCGCGTTGGCGAACTCGACGGTCGAAAGGCCGGGCTCTCCGCGGTCCATCGCGCGCTGATTATCGTCGAATACCTTCGCGGCGCAGACGCCGGCGGGGTCGCCCCCGGGGTAGGAGAGACCGGCGGTCATATTGAGCAGGTCGTACAGGGTCACTTCCCGCTCGACGGGGTCCAGGCCGTGCGGTGTGAAGACACGCTGCCCGACAAACCCGGGCAGATAATGGCTGACCGGTTCGCCCAGGTCGATCACGCCGCGCTGCATCAGCAGCATGGCGGCGGCGGCCGTGATGGGCTTCGTCTGGCTGTACAGGCGGAAAATGCTGTCCCGCGTGACCGGCCGCCGCGTCTGCAGGTCAGCGTAACCGGCGCCCACCCATACGGGCGTGTCGCCGCCCACCTGAATGAGCGCGCTGATGCCGGCGGCCTGCTGAAACTCCACGGCGTTGTTCAGAATGCGCTGAACGCTGTCTATCCACATGGTCATTCCCTTTCCGCGCGCGTCGCAGCGTCCTCTTCGAGCACAGCGTACATCTGCGCGGCGTTTTCCTTGCGCACGGTCTCGCTGATGTCAGTGATACGATAGCGGCCCAGGCGTTCGCCAAAGCGGATGGTCAGCTCGTCGTCCACCTTGACCTCGGTGCCGGCTTTCGCGATGCGGCCGTTGACCGTCACGCGCCCGCCGTCGCAGGCTTCCTTGGCGACGGTCCGGCGCTTGATGATGCGGGATACCTTCAAGTATTTATCTAATCTCATGGCGTCCTCTCTGATTGGTTCATGCACAAAAAAGCGCTGAGCTTTCCCGCGGGGCGGGACGGCTTCAGCGCGGCGCAGAGTGGAGATCGGATTACTTCACGCTGTCCTTGAGGGTCTTTCCGGCCTTGAAGGCAGGGACCTTGGTCTCGGGAATCTCAATGGCTTCGCCGGTGCGCGGATTATGCGCGACGCGGGCGGCGCGGCTCTTGACTTCAAACGTGCCGAAGCCGGCGAGCATCAGCTTGTCACCGGCTTTGAGGGTTTCGGTGACGATCTCGGTATAGGCATTGACAGCCTTGGCAGCGGCGTCCTTGGTGAGGCCGGCCTTCTTCGCGACGGATTCAATCAGTTCAGACTTATTCATAGGAATACCTCCATGATATGATGCGCAGCCCAAACCCGTAGGGTGCCCGCTGCATCTTAAGTATACATCGAATTCCTGCAATGTCAAGTCTTTTTGCGTTTTTCAGGATAAAACGTCCGATGCCGTTCCCTGATCGGGCTGTGTGACCCGGCGTATGAATCGCTCTGTGGCATCAGACAACGCGGTCTCACAGTCAACCTGCGCGGCCCCTGCAAATGCGGTGCATGCGAGCAATAACTCGCCCAGGGCGTCAAATGTGTTGTCCTGCGAGGGGGAGGCGGCTTTCAGCGCTTCGACGGCGGATAGCAGCCTGCGCAGCGTGAGGTCCGGCGACGGGCTGCACGCGCCGGCCGCGGCGGCCTTCCGCCAGGCCTTCTGCGCGCGCATGAGCGGGGGAAGGGAGACCGGAATATCGCGCAGCGTTTCGCCGAGCGAGTGCTGGTGGCGCTCCTGGCGCTTGATGGCCTCCCAGTTCTGCGTCACCTGCTCTGCGGTGTCCGTATGCGTGGCGCCGAAAATATGCGGGTGCCGGCGGATCATTTTGGCGCAGATGGCGGTGGTGATGTCACTCAGCTCCAGCGTGCCGTACTGTTCGCCGATGTTCGCCTGAAACACCACCTGCAGCAGCACGTCGCCCAGCTCATCCGCCACGTGCGCCCAGTCCTCGTCGCGGATGGCCTGGGTCACCTCATAAGCCTCCTCGATCAGGTAGGGGCGGAGGGACTCATGCGTCTGCGCGCGGTCCCATGGACAGCCGTCTTCGCCGCGCAGAATACGCATGATGCGCACCAGGTCCTGCGCGGTATAGCGCTGCTTGGCGGTCAGCGGAGGCGGCGCGATATACAGCGCCGCCGTGTGGTCGTACCGGCGCTGGCGGTCCAGCGCCTCCAGCGTCAGGTCGGCGCCATGGCGCGTGACAGCGCTGTCCGGCGCGTACCACCGGCAGGGACAGTCCGGCCCGAACCAGCTGAGCAGGCGCAGCTTGACCTCGCCCGCGAGCAGCGCGTTGTCCACCTCGATAATCAGCAGCGGCTCGTCGCCGAGCGCCTCGGGCAGGTCGTACGCCGGGCAGACGCGCGCGTCCGGATGGTACATGGCGATCGGGTCGAACAGGCCGACGCCGGGCAGCAACTGGACCCGGGCGTCCGGCGAGGCAAGCAGGCTGTGCACGCTCTGATCGCGCTGAGCGTCCAGAACGGCGTACACGAGCGGCGCCTTTTCCGCCGCGGCCAGCACGGCGCTGACCAGCGCGGCGTTCAGCGCGTCGAAATCCTCGGCGGCGTCATACAGCGCGTCCAGCGAGGTGAAGGCGACGCCCTGACGGTGGAGGGAGTCCGCCGCTTCGGTCCGCGCGGTGCGCAGGATAACCTGTGGCGCCTGGCGCAGCGCGTCCAGCGCGGCAAGCGTCATGCACTCGCCGGCGCCGGGGCCGAGGCTGATGACGGTGATCGGGTTCATGTGTGAGCGCTCCTCTCATATCGCGAAAGCCATACGGTCAGTACGGCGATGTCCGCGGGGGAGACCCCGGGGATGCGCGAAGCCTGGCCGAGCGTCTGCGGCCGCTGGCGGCTCAGCTTCTGCCGGGCTTCGATGCGCAGGCCGCCGATATCCTCATAGGGCAGGTTTCCGGGCAGGGCCTTCTCCTCCATGGCGCGGGCCTGCTCGATGCGTGCCTGCTCCTTGCTCAGATACCCCTCAAACTTGATCTGCAGCTCGGCCTCCTCGACGGCGGCGCGGTCAAAGACGCCCCAGTCCTCAGGGACCGTGAGCCGCGCCTCGGGGCGGCGCAGGTACGCGTCCAGATGCGAGTCCCGGATACGCCTGAGCAGCGTGTCGATCTGCGCAGTCTTGCGCTCCGTACAGCGCATGCGTTCGTCCGTGGCGAGTCCGGCGGCGCGGGCGAGCGCGGTCAGGCGCAGGTCGGCATTGTCCTGGCGCAGGTACAGGCGGTATTCGGCGCGGCTGGTCATCATCCGGTAGGGCTCGTCGGTGCCCTTGGTGGTCAGGTCGTCGGTCATCACGCCGATATACGCCTGGTCGCGCCCGAGCACAAAGGGGTCCCTGCCGCGCACATACAGGGCCGCGTTCATGCCGGCAATCAGGCCCTGGGCGGCGGCCTCCTCATAACCGGAGGTCCCGTTGATCTGCCCGGCGGTGAACAGCCCGGCTACCTCGCGCACCTGCAGCGACGGCCGCAGCACGGTGGGATCGATGCAGTCGTATTCGATCGCGTAGGCCAGCCGCGTCAGCACAGCGCGGTGCAGCCCGCGGATGGAGCGGTACATGTCGAGCTGCACCTGGCGCGGCAGGCCGCTGGACATTCCCTGAATGTACCATTCGGGATAGTCGATGCCCTCCGGCTCGATGAACAGCTGATGGCGGTCTTTGTCGGCAAAGCGGATGACCTTGTCCTCGATGGAGGGGCAGTAGCGCGCGCCGGTCGAGTGCAGCTTGCCCGAATACATCGGGGCGAGGTGGATATTGTTGCGGATGATCTCGTGCGTGCGTTCGTTGGTCCAGGTCAGGTAGCAGCAGGCGCGGTTAACGGGCGGCGGGTCGGTCAAGAAGGAGAACGGCGTCACCGGTTCGTCGCCGGGCTGCATTTCCATCTCGTCAAAATCGATGCTCCGCTCATCGACGCGGGCGGGGGTGCCCGTTTTAAAGCGGCGGAGCGTCAGCCCGCAGTCCGCCAGCGAGGCGGACAGGAGATTAGCCGGCAGCAGGCCCTGCGGCCCCTGGTCCCACATCTGGTTGCCGATAATGATCCGGCTTTTCAGGTAAACGCCTGTGCAGACCACGACGGCCTGACAGTCGATGCGGCCGCCGTCGTGGGTCGTGAGCCCGGTCACACGGCCGTTGGAGACCAGGATTTCGGCGGCTTCCGCCTGGATCACGGTCAGGCGCTCCTGCGCAAACAGCGCGCGCAGCATGCGCAGGTGATAGGCGCGTTTGTCCTCCTGAGCGCGCAGGGAGCGTACGGCCGGCCCCTTGCCCGTATTCAGCATCCGGCCCTGGATCAGCGCGTCGTCCGCAGCCAGGGCCATTTCCCCGCCCAGGGCGTCGATTTCGCGTACCAGGTGCCCTTTGCCGGTGCCGCCGATGGAGGGGTTGCAGGGCATCAGGCCGACCGATTCCAGGTTCAGGGTCAGCAGTACCGTGTCCAGTCCCATTCTCGCCGCGGCCAGCGCCGCTTCACAGCCGGCGTGTCCCGCGCCGATCACCGCTACCTGTGCTTTCATTGGCTCCATCCTTCCCATTGCTCCGGCGTGCGCGCCGGCTCCAGTATTATAGGAAAAAACGGCGCGTTCGTCAATGGCGCGTGATGTGCGCGAAACCGTTCACACTCTATTGACATTCCACGCGGGCGGGCGTAGAATAACGACGCGATTTCGCCGGAAGACGAATTGATTTCGCTGCGGCACATATGAAAAGGCAGATACGGGAGGGCGCTGAGTGCAGATCCTGTTGATCGGTGAACCGGAAAACTTTTTGAAAAGCGGGATGGACATGATCCGTCGCTGCGCGCCGGAGACGGAGGTGCGGACGTGCGACAGCCCGGCGGCCGCGCTGGACAGTGTGGACGCGCGCGCGCCGGATGCCGTGTTTCTGGATATGGATATGCGTGCGGGGGATACACTGGCGCTCGTGCACGGGCTGATGGCCCGGCGTCCGCGCCTGAACCTGATCTGCTGCGCGGCGGACTTTCAGGACATGCTCAGCCAGCTGGTGCGCCTTCGGGTGTCCGGCTGTATACGCAAGCCGCTCACGGTCGAGCGGGTGCAGGAGGAGCTTTCACACCTGCGCCATTCCGTCCGGACACATAAAAGCGGACTGTACGTCCGGACGTTCGGCAATTTTGAGGTGTTCTTTGACGGCCGCCCGCTCCTGTTCCGCTATCAGAAGACGCGGGAGCTGTTCGCCTACCTGGTGGACCGCCGCGGGGCGATGGTCTCCCGGGACGAGCAGATCACCATCCTTTGGGGCGGCGAAACCGAGCGCAGGAATTATTACAAGCAGATCCAGAAGGACCTGAACGATACACTGAAGGCCGTCGGTATGGAGCACATCCTCGTCCGCCAGCGGAACGCCATGGGCGTGCTGACCGACCGGATCGACTGTGACTATTACAGCTGGCTCAGCGGCGACGAAGAGGCCCGCGACGCGTACATGGGCGAATACATGCGCCAGTACGACTGGGCGGAAACCACCAACCTGGCCCTGCGCGCCGCCAGACGAAGGCAGAACAGAGGTTGAAGAGGGACTCCTCAATCCTTATTCCTCACTTCACTCTCCACCCTCCCTTTCTGTCCAGCGCTTCATGAAAAATGTCGTTTCTGGCAACCAAAAGGCAGGAAATCAAATCAAAAAAGGGCTTGCAATTCCAAATGAAATGCATTATAATATCACACGGTGAATCAATCTCGCAAACGGATCCTGCAGTGGCATGGGCGCTGCATGGCTGTTTGCGCATGGAAAACGTCTCAAAATCAGCGTTAAGCTGTTCTGAGAAAATAGCGGCATATGCCGCAAAAAAAGGAGGAACCCCATTATGAAGAAACTGCTTGCTCTGGTTCTGGCTGCGATGATGCTGCTTGGCTGCATCAGCTTCGCCAGCGCTGAGGAAGGCAAGATCAAACTGGTTGTTTGGTCTTTCACCAACGAACTGCAGAAGGACATGATTGAGCGTTACTACGAAGCCAATCATCCCGAAATCGAGTTCGAATTCCAGGTCTATCCGACCGATGGCAACGCCTACACCACCAAGGTTGACAACCTGTTCGGCTCCAACGCTGCCAGCGAAGAAGCTCCCGACATCTTCACTCTGGAAGCTGCTTTCGTGAAGCACTATGTGGAATCTGACTGGACCGGCGACCTGAAGACCATCGGCTTCACCGATGAAGAGCTGGCCAACGCGTTCCCCGTCATGGCTCAGATCGGCCAGAATGCTGCCGGCGTCCAGAAGGGTCTGTCCTGGCAGTCCACCCCCGGCGCTCTGATGTATCGTGCTTCCCTGGCTGAGAAGTACCTGGGCGTCAAGACCCCCGAAGAATTCCAGGAGAAGGTTAAGGATTGGGATGCCTTCCTGGAGACCGCTGAAGAGCTGAAGGAAGCTTCTCAGGGCGCTTGCAAAATGATCTGCGGCTCTGGTGACATCTGGAATGCTTATCAGTATCAGCGCAGCGAGGGCTGGGTTGTGGATGGCAAGCTGGTCATCGACGACGAACTCCTCGACTTCGAGGAACTGTGCAAGACCCTTGAGCAGGACGACCTGAGCCAGAAGGCTGGTGCTTGGGGCGAGACCTGGTTCGCCGGTATGCAGGGCGCTAACGAGACCCTGTGCTACCTGCTGCCCACCTGGGGCCTCCACTACACCCTGAAGCCCAACTGCGTCACCGGCGGCTTCACCCCCAACCCCGCTGATCCCGAGCACACCGAAGAAAAGCTGGCTGAGCTGAGCGCTGCCAACAACGGCACCTACGGCGACTGGCGCATGGTTGACGGCCCTGTGGCTTACAGCTGGGGCGGCACCTGGATCGCCATCAACGCTGCTAAGGTTGCGACTGCTGACGACGCCAAGAAGGCTGCTATGCATGACCTGATCAAGTTCTTCACCCTGGACGACGAATGGCTGCTGACCTATGCTAAGGACACCGGCGACTTCGTCGGCAGCGCTTCCGCTGTTGAGAAGTATCTGGCTGAAGGCGAGCATCCGAATCCCTTCCTGGGCGGCCAGGATCACTATGCTATCTTCGCGAAGGGCGCTGCTCTGGCGAACGGCTCTCTGATGAGCGAATATGACGACACCATCAACGGCCTGTGGAACGACTATGTGACCACTCCTTACACCAAGGGTGAAAAGGATCTGGACACCTGCCTGGCCGAGTTCAAGACCGCTGTGGCCGCCGCCATCACCACCATCACCGTGGAATAATCGGCATCGCGAGCGACTCAGGTTACTGAAAAGTAGCCTCGCGGGGCTGTCTCTTGCCTGACGGCGGGGGCAGCCCCGCTTATTTCCGGATCGCCCAAAGCTTTCCCCTTGGGGGGAGGCCTTTGGGGCCCTCAAGTGGAAAGCTTTGGCATCACATTATTGAAACAGAGGTGGAACTATGCAGCAGACACAAGCCGTACAGAAGCCCAAGCGTAAGTCCATCAGTTACAGTAGATACGGCTATCTGTTTATCGCGCCGTTCTTCATCACGTTCCTGATCTTCGGCCTGTATCCCATCATCTTTACCTTCCGCACCTCCCTGACCGACGCGGTGGGCTGGGAAAAGGTGCTGAACAACAACATCATCGGTTTTGACAATTTCCGCCAGCTCTTCGACCCCTCCAGCCTGGTGTACGGCAAGTTCTGGGGCTCGCTGGGCAACACGATGATCATCTGGTTCTTCAACTTCGTGCCGCAGATCGGCCTGGCGCTGATCCTGGCCTCCTGGTTCACCGATAGCCGCATTCACCTGAAAATGCAAGGCTTCTTCAAGGTGACCATCTTCATGCCGAACATCATCACCGCTGCCACCATCGGTATGCTGTTCATGAGCCTCTTTGCTTTCCCCGTCGGCCCGGTCAACACTTTGGTACAGACGGCTGGTATTGCCAACATGCCCATCGAATACTTCCGCAGCGTGGCCTGGAGCCGCGGCCTGATCTCCTTCATCCAGTGGTGGATGTGGTGCGGCAATACCATGATCATCATGATCGCTGGTATCAGCGGCATCAACCCCAGCCTCTTTGAGGCCGCGCTGGTGGACGGCTGCTCCAGCCGCCAGACCTTCTGGAAGATCACCCTCCCCCTGATCAAGCCCATTCTGGTCTACAACCTGACGACCTCCCTGGTCGGCGGTCTGACCATGTTCGATATCCCGCACATGATGACCCAGG
>CAMNEH010000024.1 GCA_946536315.1 uncultured Clostridia bacterium | reverse complement strand
CGACATAGATCACCGCCACGCCGTTCTCCTTCTGCTTGTTCAGCAGATGATAGATCGTATAGGAAGAATTGATATCCAGCCCGCGCACCGGATAAGCGGCCATCAGGACCTTCGGCGCGAACGCGATCTCACGCCCGACCAGCACCTTCTGCACATTGCCGCCGGACAGCCGCCGGACCGAAGTCGAAACCCCCGGCGTGATGATTTTCAGCTCCTGAATGATGTGTTCCGCGAGCGCCCTGGGCGTTTTGCGGTCCAGCAGTTCTCCAGGACCCTTGCGATAGCTTCTCAGCATCATATTGTCCGTCACGTCCATGCTGCCGACCAGCCCCATGCCGAGACGGTCCTCCGGCACAAAGGACAGCCGGATGCCCAGCTCACGGATTTCCAGCGGCGTTTTGCCCTTCAGGTCCATGATCTCATCTTCCCAGAACAGGACATCCCCCGCTTCCACCTGATGGCGGATCGCGCGGATGCTCATCCCGTCGAAACGGACCGGGTTGCCCTGGGAATCGTGAAAGGCGTCCTGCTTTGCCAGCTCGCGCACGCGCTTCATGCTTTTGTGGAAAAAGGTCACTGGCTTATCTTTTTTCGGATTATGGAATACGATATCTCCCGCCTCAATCGGCTGGAGCCCGGCGATCGCCTCCAGCAATTCCTTCTGCCCGGAGCCAGCGATGCCGGCAATGCCGAGGATTTCCCCCGACATCACGTCAAAGGACACATCGTCGAGCTTGAGGACCCCTTCCGCGTTCCGCACGGTCATGTGCTGCACCTCCAGCCGCACGGCCGGATCGACCGGGTCGGGGCGCTGAATATTCAGGGACACCGTATGTCCCACCATCATATTGGTCAGGTCCTGCGCTGTGGTATCGGACGTACTCACCTCGCCGATGTACCTGCCCTGACGGAGTACCGCCACGCGATCCGAGAGTGACATCACCTCATGCATTTTATGGGTAATGATGACGATGGCTTTCCCGTCTTCGCGCATGTTTCTCAGCACATCAAAGAGGTGATCCGTTTCCTGCGGCGTCAGCACGGCGGTCGGCTCGTCGAGGATCAGGATGTCCGCGCCGCGGTACAGCACCTTCACGATTTCCACCGTCTGCTTCTGCGAGACGGACATATCGTAGATCTTCTGCGACGGGTCCAGCTCAAACCCATACTGCGCGCAGATGTCCCGGATCTTTTGGGCAGCGGTTTTCAGGTCGAGCGTCCCTTCCAGACCGAGCACGATATTTTCCGTCGCCGTCAGCACGTCCACCAGCTTAAAGTGCTGGTGGATCATCCCGATGCCCAGCCGGAAGGCGTCGCGCGGAGATGCGATGACCACCGACTTCCCATCGACGAGGATTTCTCCCGCATCCGGGAAATATATCCCGGACAGCATATTCATCAGGGTCGTTTTGCCGCTGCCGTTTTCGCCCAGCAGTGCCAGGATCTCATGCCGCCTGACCGTCAGGGAAACGTCATCGTTCGCAATCACCGGTCCGAACCGTTTACCGATATGCCTCATTTCAACAGCAATCGCGTTGCTCAACGAAAGATTCCTCCAGATTATCATTAAAAAAGGAGTGAAGAGCCTCAGCGTTCCGACTGGGGCTCTTCACTTTCACACGGTCAATCAGAATTTCTGGTCCAACAGGGTGATGCCGTCGATCTGCAGATCGAAGTACGGCGCGGAACGGAACTCGGATTCATGGAAATATCCATCCAGGATCACTTCGGTATCCGCGGTGTAAGCGGGGTCGGTGTCCACATCCGCCAGGTAGGAGGTCAGGGCTTCGCCGTTGACGGTGAACACGGAAGTATCGAACACCTTGAGCTCGCCGGATTCCAGCTTGGCCTGCGCTTCGGCGATCGCTTCGGCAGTGCCCGGCGCGGCCGCCGTTTCGTTCAGGGCGGTCAGCTGTACGGAATCGGTCGCGATGGTGCCGGTCCAGTCCGTGGGGATTTCTTCGCCAGCCGCGACCGCGTTGATGATCGTTTCAAAGTACGGCGCCCAGTTGATGCGGGAGGCGACGATATAGGTGTTGGGGCAAGCGGATTCAGCGGAGCCGTTATAGAACACGAACGGAACGTTGGCCTTTTCGCATTCGGTCGGCGCGCCCATGGAATCGGCATGCTCGGAGAGCACGACGCAGTTGTTGCCGATCAGCTTGACGGCGCCTTCCTGCTCGAGCGCGGGATCGTACCAGGAACCGGTGAAGGTCACTTCCATCGTGGCGGAGGGGCAAACGCTGCGCGCGCCGAGGAAGAAGGAGGTATAGCCGGAGATGACCTCCGCATAGGTGAACGCGCCGATGTAGCCGAGCTTCGCCTGGTCTTCTGTGATCTTGCCTTCCGCAATCAGCTGGTTCAGCTTCATGCCGGCGGCGATGCCACCCAGGTAGCGGCCTTCGTAGATGGAAGCGAAGGCATTATGATAGTTGGCCAGGTTTTCGGTGTGCGCCTTGGTACCGGTCGCGTGGCAGAACTGCACGTTGGGATATTCCTTCGCGGCCTGGATCATGTAATCCTCATGGCCAAAGCTGTCCGCAAACACGATGTTGCAGCCCTCGTCGGCCAGGTCGGCGGCCGCCTCGTAGCAGGCTTCGGACTCGTCGATCCCCGTCTTCATCTTATACTGGACGCCCAGCTTTTCGCAGGCCTCGATCGCCGCGTTGATGAAGTTCAGGTCATACGTGGAATTCTCGTCATGCAGGAAGATGAAACCGATTTTCAGGTTTTCCAGGGCAACGGGTTCGGCGGCCCACGCGGCCATCGAGTTTAAACACAGCGCGAGACTGAGGACCAGGAGAACGAGCTTCTTCATGTGAATCCCTCCATTGAGTAGATTATCTATTGGATCAGTCATCCTCGAGTTCGATCACACCGTCGTGAATGGAACGGATGACTGCCAATGACATCAGGTCAACACCGCTTTCCCTGAGCTTTTGTCCCCCGGACTGAAACCCCTTTTCGATCCCGATCCCCACGCCGCATACTTTGGCGCCAAGGGACTCGACGATGCGGGTCAGCCCGCCGACAGCGCTGCCCTCGGCCAGAAAATCGTCAATGATGAGGACGCGGCTGCCGATCGGGATGTAGCGCCTGTCCACACGGATCTGTACATCCTGCTGATGGGTGAACGAATGCACCGGCGCAGTCGCCATATCGCCGGACTGATTGGAGGCCGCGGATTTTTTGGCAAATACGACAGGCAAGTCCCCCAGCGCATGCGCGGCCGCGACCGCCAGGGCAATACCGCTGGCTTCCACCGTCAGCACCAAAGTCGGGCGCTGCTTCTCAAAATGGTCGGCCAGTTCCCTGCCCATCGCAAACAAGAGGCCTGTATCGATGCGATGATTCAAAAACATGTCGACCTTGACGACGTTCTGACCTGTTCCGCGTCCAAAGGTGCGAATCGCGTCATTGAGTGCTTTCACCGCTGGCCTCCTTAAAAAAACCGAACATTGCCACGGAAACAAAGCGGATTATACCGCATTTTCTGAAACAAATCAACAGCACAAAACGGACAATTTTCGGATTTTATACGATATTCCCTGATATGACCTGAACAAAGATTTTTTTAATCTGTATATTGACTTTCTTTGACTTTCGAGTATAATATAGTCATGGTTCAGAGATGAGCCAGAGTGAACGCAAAGGGCACTCACCCGGAAAATCAACAATGGATACCTTTGAACGGAGGGATATTATGAGTACTTATCTTCCTACTTTGTTTGGTGAAAATATGATGGATGTGTTCGATCTGTTTGACCGTGGCTTCACTCGCGGACTTCACGAAGCTGACCGCGCGCTGTACGGACATCATGCGGACCGCGTGATGAAGACAGACATTCAGGAAATGGATGACGGCTATGAGCTGTCGGTTGACCTGCCCGGCTTTAAGAAAGAGGATCTGAAGGTGGAGCTGAACAACGGCTATCTGACCGTATCCGCCGAAAAGTCCCTGAACAAGGATGAGGAGAAGAACGGCAAGCTGATCAGGCAGGAGCGCTACAGCGGTTCCATGCAGCGCAGCTTCTATGTAGGCAGCAGCCTGACTGAAGAGGATATCCGCTGCGCCTATGAAAACGGTGTGCTGAAAATCACGCTGCCGAAGAAGGACGCCAGGAAGGTGCCTGAAAAGAAGACCATCATGATCGAAGGGTAATCAGGCCCATCATCAGCCTTGATCGGACGCCCCCGCGAAACAACGTGGGGGCGCTTGCATATTGTATGAAAAGTATGTATAATATACATTGATTTCAAGAAAGGAGCTTGGCCATGCCGAAAAAAACCGTCCCCTGGCTGATGCTCGGCCTGACCCTGCTCGATCAGGCGGTCAAACACTGGACTGCCCACCGGCATACGGTGCTTTTGCCCGGCGTGCTCGCGCTCAACTATACCGAAAACACCGGGTTCTCGCTCGGCCTGTTTGAACACAGCGTGGCCGTCGCCGTCATCCTGTCGGCGATCATCCTGTGCGCCGTACTTTTCGCGCTTTTCCGTACGCCGGACCGTTCCCCCTTCCTGATTCCGCTGACCATGATCTGTGCCGGCGCGGCAGGAAATCTGATCGACCGTGTGCTGCTGGGATTTGTGCGGGATATGTTTGAGCTCCTGTTTGTTCGTTTCTACATCTTCAATGTTGCGGATGTCTGCATCACCGCCGGCGCCGGGATATGCGCGGCGCTGCTGCTCTGTTCGGGAAAGAAGGCCGCGTCATGAGCGGGGACGTGATGACCATCACCGCGCCGGCGGATGGCGAGCGCCTGGATGTATGCCTGTCCCGGCAATTCGTCTCCAGGTCCCAGGCCGCGCGGCTCATCCGGGAGGGACAGGTCTGGGTCAACGGTCAGGCGGAGCGCAAGCCCGGGTATATTCTCAGCGCCGGGGATACGCTGCTGGTCCATGTGCCGCCCGTGAAGGATACCGGTCTGATCGCGCAGGACATTCCCATCGATATTCTGTATGAGGACGAGTACCTGGCTGTGATCAACAAGCCCGCAGGGCTGGTGGTCCATCCCGGCGCTGGCAACCCGGACGGTACGCTGGTCAACGCCCTGCTCAGCAGGCTGAGCAGCCTGTCAGGCATCGGCGGCGAGCTTCGCCCCGGCATCGTGCACCGGCTGGACAAGGATACCAGCGGCGTCATTCTCGTGGCCAAGGACGACGAGACGCACCAGGCGCTGTCTGCTCAGCTGGCGAACCGCGAGATGAACAAGCACTATCACGCAGTGGTGGAGGGCCGGTTCAGGGAAGACAGCGGACGCATCGAAGCGCCAATCGGGCGAAGCGCGAAGGACCGCAAGAAAATGGCCATCCGTCCGGACGGCCGATACGCGCTGACGGAATGGACGGTGCTCAAGCCGGATTTTCATCACGGCACCCTGCTGGACGTGCACATCGTGACCGGCAGGACGCATCAGATCCGTGTCCACATGGCCTCGATCGGGCATCCGGTGCTGGGCGACCCGATCTACGGCCATGCGTCCTCCGCGCCGCGCCTGATGCTTCACGCGTATTCCGTGCAGTTTACGCATCCGCGCACGCGGGAACGGCTCACCGTCACCGCGCCCTGCCCGTTTGAGGAGGACACATCATGGATCTGACGATGCGCGACACCATCGCCGCCTGCGCTACGCCGCCCGGCGCATCAGGCATCGCCGTGGTACGGATGAGCGGAACGCTGGCCGAAGGCATCCTGCGCAGCGTGTTTTCGCCGCGGACACCGACGGAGCGCTTCACGCACGGGCGCCTGTACCTGGGTAAGCTGCATGACGGCGAGACGGAGATCGACGAATGCATGGCCGTCATCATGCGCGCGCCGAAGAGCTATACGCGGCAGGACGTCGTCGAATTTCAGCTGCACGGCAGCGCCTACAGCGTGCAGGCCTGTCTGAGCCTGCTGACCGCGCACGGCGCGCGGCCCGCGGAGCCCGGCGAGTTCACGCTGCGCGCCTACCTGAACGGACGCATCGATCTGAGTCAGGCCGAGACGGTCATGCAGCTGATCAGCGCTGACAGCCTGCGCGCTGGCCAGAGCGCGATGCGGCAGCTGAACGGCGGAGTAAGCAGGTTTGTAGGCGAGGCGCAGCAGGCGCTGCTGGGGATTCTCGCGCAGACCGAGGCCGCCATCGACTATCCGGAGGAAATGGATGAGGCCAACGACCTACCCCGGCTGGCACAGTCATGCCGGGAGCTGGCGGCCAGGCTGCAGGACGCTTCACAGGAGCGCTCCGCACGGCTGGTCACGAACGGCCTGCACATCGCGCTGATCGGCGCGCCGAACGCCGGAAAATCGACCCTCCTGAACGCGCTGCTCGGGGAGGACAAAGCGATCGTCACCGATATTCCCGGCACCACGCGCGACGTGCTGAGCGGCAGCTTGGCCGTGGACGGCTACCGGGTGACCCTGTACGATACGGCCGGTATTCACCCGACGACGGACCAGATCGAGCTGCTCGGCATCCAGCGCTCCTATCAGGCGGCCGCTCAGGCCGATATGATCTGGTGGCTCAGGGACCTCACCAGCCCCGCCGAGGACAGCCTGCCTGACCGGCTGTCCGGAACAGGCCTGCCGGTGGTGACCATCTGGACCAAGGCGGATCGCGCGGACGAAGCGCTCCTGCAGGGCAAAAAGGGCATCATTCTGAGCGCCAGGACAGGAAAGGGGCTCGATCAGCTGACAGAGCTGCTGAAGGAACAGTTCGCGCAGCTGCCCGAAACCCCGCTGACCAACCACAGGCATACCACGGCCGCGGCCAAGGCCGCCGGGTCGATCCTTCAGGCCGCCAAAGCGCTGAGCGACGGGCTGTCTGAGGAATTTGCCGCGACGTATCTTCATGACGCGCTGGACACGCTCGCCTCCATCACAGGCGAGCGGGCCGACGAGGCGCTGCTCGATGAAATATTCAGCCACTTCTGCGTAGGAAAGTAGGATGACCGCCGTATGAAACAAAAACGTCAGGAAGCCATTGTTCAGCTGATCGCGCAGGAGGCCATCGCCACCCAGGACGATCTGGTCAAGGCGCTGAGAGCGCAGGGGTATGACGTCACGCAGGCCACTGTATCGCGGGACATCCGCGAGCTTGGCCTGACCAAGGAAACCGACGCGCAGGGAATATCGCGCTACGCAGTCTCCAGGGGGTACAAGGCCATGACCCCGCGCGGCGAACGGGAGCGCTTCGCGCAGATGTTCGTCAATTCCGTGCTGGACATCCAATATGCCAACAACATGATCGTCGTGCACACGCTTTCCGGCGCCGCCAACGCCGCCGCAGAAGCTATCGACAGCCTGCACTGGCCGGAAATCCTCGGCACGATGGCCGGCGACAACACGATCTTCATCGTGGTCAGGACCAATGACGAAACGCCGTTGATTCAACAGCGGCTGGACAAACTGCGCAGGAGATGAACTGACTGTATGCTGACAGAATTGCTGGTCCGAAATATCGCGCTGATCGACGAGGTGCGCCTTTCATTCGCCAGGGGCCTGCACGCGCTGACAGGTGAAACCGGCGCCGGTAAGTCGATCGTCATCGACGCCATCACGCTGCTGCTGGGCGGCCGCGCGTCCAAAGAACTCATCCGCCACGGCACGGACCGCGCTTACGTGGAGGGCTGCTTTACGCTGGACGATTCCGAACGCGCGAGCGCCTGTCTGCGCGAAAGCGGGATCGAAACCCAGGACAGCGTGGTCGTCCTGGCGCGCGAGCTGACGGTACAGGGACGCAGCGTCTGCCGTGTCGACGGCGTCATGGTTTCACTGGCGCAGTTCAAGCAGCTGGCGGAATGCCTGATGGATATCCACGGGCAGCATGAGCATCAGTCGCTGATGGACGAGCGCCAGCACCTGCCATGGCTGGACGCGTTCGGGCGCCCGGAGCACCTCGCGCTGCTGGAGAGCGTCAAAAGCGCTTATGCGCTCTGGCACGATGCGCAATCTCGCCTCAACCGCCTGCGCAAAACCCTGGCGGAGCAGAGCGAGCGCGCCGACATCCTGGCATTCCAGCAAAAGGAGCTGGAAGGCGCGCATCTGGTGGCCGGAGAAGAGGACGCGCTGACCCAGGAACGTGACCGCTGCCGCAACGCCGAAAAAATCGAAGAGCACCTCCGCGGCGCGTATACGGCGATGTATGACAGCGGCAACGCCGCCAGCGCGGTGGACAGTCTGCGGCAGGCGGTCCGGCACATTGAAAAGCTCGCCGGTCTCGACCCCACCTACGCGCAGGTCGGTGAAAGGCTGAACAATCTGTTCTACGAAGCCGAAGACCTGGGTATGCTCCTGCGTGACCAGCTGGACAGCCTGAGCTTCGACGACGAGCGGATGGATGAAATCTCGCGCAGGCTGGACCAGCTTCGCCGGCTCGGCCGCAAGTATGGCGCGACCAGCGAAGACATGCTGCGGAAGCTGGACGAAATCAACGAAAACCTGCGCTTGCTCGACAACGCGCAGGATGAAACCGAGCAATTGAGCCGGGAGGTTGAAAAACGCCACGCGGCTTATGCGCACGCCGCCGAAGAGCTCAGCGCCGCACGTAAAACGCTGGCGGCGGATTTTGAAAAAAAGATGGAAAAAGAGCTGCATGAGCTGAACATGAAGGGGACCCGCTTCCGGGTGAACCTGACCCGCGGCGAGGAAACGGCCTCCGGGTTTGACCGCTGCAGTTTTCTGATCGCCCCGAATATGGGCGAACAATACCAGTCCCTTTCACAGACCGCGTCCGGCGGCGAGCTGTCGCGGATCATGCTGGCCATCAAGGCGCTGGCCGGGGAAAAGTCGCTGATCCCCTCCATGGTCTTTGACGAAATCGACACCGGTATCAGCGGCCGCACCGCGCAGGTGGTCGCGGAAAAAATGGCGGATATCGCGCGGTATCGCCAGGTGCTCTGCGTGACGCACCTGCCCCAGATCGCGGCCATGGCCGACCACCAGTTCCTGATCGAGAAGCGCTTCAACGGGGAACGCACTGTGACAGAGGTGCAGGAGCTCGATGACGACGGCCGGGCGGAAGAAATCAGCCGGATGCTCGGCGGCGCGGAAGGACAGACGGCGAGCGCCGTCGGACACGCGCGCGCCCTGCTGTCCGAGGCCGTGGCATACAAGCGCAAAAAGCTTTCCGCTGACTGATCGCTGGGTCACTTGACAGCGGTCACCCAGTCATTCATCATCGGAACTACGACGGCCACAGGCTTGCCTTTGTCTGACAGGCCCAGCACCGGGAACGCGTCGCTGGCGACCACGGATTCCTTGCCGCCCTGCTGGATGGTGACATTCCTCGGCGCAGACAGCAGCAGCGCGCCCGCCAGGCGGTTGCCTCCGCTGCCGTTCTTCGGGAATTGCCAGCATTTGGCGCCCTTGCCGGCGCGGCCCTGCGGATCGAACATGGCGCCAAGGATGGCTTTGCCCAAACCGTTGTCGGACACCAGCAGCACCTCGTCCATATTTTTGACCGGCGACGCCAGGATCAGCGTGTCATCCGGATCCAGGCGCATGGCCTTCACGCCCGCGCCGGCCCTGCCGATGGCGGGTATGGAGGAAAGGGCGAAGCGAATGCTCATCCCCAGGGCGGATACCAGCAGGACATCGCCTTCGCCGTCCGTTTCAAACATGGCCAGCAGCCGGTCGCCCTCTTTGAGGGAAAGGGCGGCAAATTTGTTGCGCCTGACGCGGTATTCCTGCTTCGCGGTCCGCTTGATCATGCCCCGCTCGGTCACCATCACCACGTCCACGCCGCTCTCCTCCGGCTCCCGCGGCATGACCGTGAGACCGACGCACACTTCCCCGGATGCAAGGTCCGCGATGAGCCCTGACAGCGAGATGCCGCGGTCGCGCGGCCGGCATTCCTGAATCTGCGCAGCGTTCAGCTGATAGCAGTTTCCAAGATTGGTGAATACCTGAAGCGTCGCGCCGGTATCCGCGCTGAGCGAGAAGCGCGGCGAATCGTTCTGCTCGTCCCAGTTGAGCTTTTCGTAGGTCTTAGGATCGTACCTGCGCAGAAGCCCGTTCTGCGTAAATACGATCCTGACCGGTTCCGCGGGGGGCGCTTCCTCCGGCAGGACCTGCACCTCGACGGGCTTTTTCTCCCGCAAAAGCTCCGTCCTGCGCGCGTCGCCATACGCCTCCGCCAGCGCGTTCAGCTCTTTTTTGATCACCTGGATCAGCTTTTTTTCGCTTTTCAGAATTCCCTCGAGCGTGTCGATGGTTTTCAGGATATCGGCGTATTCCTTTCGGAGCGCGAGGATCTCAAGCCCCGTCAGGCGCTGCAGGCGCAGGTCCAGAATGGCCTGAGCCTGGCGGTCGGTAAACGCGAAGCGTTCCATCAGCCGCTCCTTCGCTTCCTTGACCGATTTGCTGGAGCGGATCAGCTGGATCACCTCATCCAGGTGATCCACCGCGACGATCAGGCCTTCCAGGATATGGGCGCGCGCGCGGGCCAGCTCCAGTTCATACTGCGTGCGGCGCGTGACCACCTGCTTCTGGTGCTGGATATAGTACATGAGCGCTTCCCGGATGCCCATCAGCCTCGGCTTGCCGTCGGCAATGGCGAACAGATTCACGCCATAGGTGATCTGAAGATCGGAATATTTGTACAGATAGGCGAGGACCCGCTGCGGATCCGCGTCCTTTTTCAGCTCGATGACCGCGCGCAGACCCGTCCGGTCCGATTCGTCCCGGATATCGTAGATCGCGGAAAGCTGGGCCTTTTTTTCTTCCCGCAGCTTCTGGATTTTTTCCAGCATCTGCGCCTTGTTGACGCCATACGGCACTTCCGTGACCGCCAGCAGCGTCCGTCCGGCGCTGCCCTTTTCAATGTCGACCCGCGCGCGGAGCGTCAGCTTGCCCTTGCCGGTCTCATACGCCTGCCGGACCTCGGGCGTATCCAGCAGAATACCGCCTGTCGGGAAGTCCGGCGCGGGCATCAGCGCCATCATCTCGTCCGTTGTGGCGTCCGGATGATCCATCAGCAGGCAGGTCACCTGGATCGCTTCCCGCAGGTTATGCGGCGGAATATTGGTGGCCAGCCCGACCGCGATGCCGGTCGCGCCGTTGACCAGGAGATTCGGAAAACGCGCCGGCAGCAGCTCCGGCTCTTTCAGCGTATCGTCAAAATTCAGCCGGAAAGGCACCGTATCCTTCTCGATATCGCGCAGCATTTCCATGGCCAGGGGCGCCATACGGGCCTCGGTATAGCGCATGGCGGCGGCGCTGTCGCCGTCAATGGAGCCAAAATTGCCGTGTCCGTCGACCAGGACGCCGCGCAGGCTGTAAGGCTGCGCCATTCTCACGAGCGCGTCGTAGACGGAGCTGTCGCCGTGAGGATGATACTTACCCAGGCAATCGCCCACGATGCGGGCGCATTTCCGGTGCGGCTTATCGGGCGTCAGCCCCAGCTCGTGCATGGTATACAGTATCCGTCGCTGGACAGGCTTCAGTCCGTCCTCCACCCGCGGCAGCGCGCGCTCAAGAATGACGTGCTCCGCGTACGGCATCATGCTGTTGGGCATGACCTCCTCCAGCGGCATCTGGATCAGTATTTCTTCTTTCGGCTGTTCGTTGGTTTTCTTGGGCATAGTGTATTACTCCAGTCTTTTAAAGCCGCTCCGCGATCAGCTGTACAGGCGATACAGTCCGGCGTACAGACCGTTTTGCCGCATCAGCGCTTCGTGGCTTCCCTTTTCTTCGATTCCCTTTTCCGTCAGCACCCAGATCTCATCGGCGTTGCGGATGGTCGTCAGACGGTGGGCGATGGTGAACGTGGTGCGCCCCTTCTCCAGCTCGCGCAGCGACAGCTGGATATACCGCTCGGATTCGTTATCCAGCGCGCTGGTCGCTTCGTCGAGGATCAGGATCGGCGGGTCCTTGAGGAACACGCGGGCAATGCTCAGCCGCTGCTTCTGGCCGCCGGACAGCTTGACCCCGCGTTCACCGATATAGGTATCGTATCCGTCCGGCAGTTTACTGATGAATTCGTCCGCGCCGGAGCGCCGGGCGGCCGCCTCCGCTTCCTCCCGCGTCGCCCCGGGACGGCCGTACAGGATATTCTCGATCACCGTGCCGGAAAACAGGTAGACCTCCTGCTGCACGACACCGATGGCCTGGCGAAGGGAGGCTTTGGTCACACTCCGCACATCCAGCCCGTCGATCGTGACGCTGCCGCCGGTCACGTCAAAAAAGCGCGGGATCAGACTGCACAGCGTGGTCTTGCCCGATCCGGAGGGGCCGACCACCGCGATGTTGGTTCCGGCGGACACCTCCGCGTTCAGGTGGGTCAGCACCTCATGCGTCTCATCATCGCTGTAATGGAAGGATACATCCTGAAAGCCGACCGCGCCGCGCACATCCCTCAGTTCCTTCGCGTCGGGCCGGTCCTCCACGTCCGGCTGAACCTCCATGATTTCACAGAAGCGCTCCAGGCCCGTCAGTCCGCGCTGAAACTGCTCCATATAATCCACGATACGGCGGATGGAATTCAGCAGCGTACCGATGAACAGGATGTACGCCACATAGTCGCCGGGCTGAAGCCGCTGCTGGGACAGCAGCACTGCGCCGACGACCACGACCAGGATATACATCACGCCTTCAAATGTCCGGGTCACCGAGCCGAAGCCGGCCATGGCGATGTACTGCCGGATCTTGGTTTTCAGGATATTCTGGTTGTTCCGGTCGAATTTTTCCCTTTCCAGCGGTTCGTTGGCAAACGACTGCACCACCCGGATGCCCAGCAAACTGTCCTCGATCCGGGAGTTCATCTCGCCGACCTCGTGACGGCAGTCCTTGAACGCCTGGCGCATACGGCGGTTGAAATGCCGGAGCAGGATCACCATCAGCGGCACGAGCGCAAACACCATCAGCGTCAGGCCCACGTGCATGTTCAGGAGAATGACGAACGAAACGACGATCTTGACGCCCGCGATAAAAAACTCTTCCGGGCAATGATGCGCGAACTCCGCGATCTCAAACAGGTCGCTGGTCAGCCGCGCCATCAGCTGGCCGATCTTGGTATTGTTGTAAAAAGAAAAGGACAGCCGTTCGAGATGATTGAACAGGTCGCTGCGCATATCCGTTTCGATGCGCGCGCCCATAAAATGCCCGCGCGACTGCATGTAATACGCGCCAAGGGTATCGATCACCCTGAGCAGCAGGTAGAGCGCGCCGATTTGCAGAACCCACGGCACCGTCAGCGTATCCGGCGACAGCATCGCCCGGTTGGTCACCTCACGCACGATGAGCGGAAACACGATCTCGCAGACGGTGGTCAGCGAGGCGCAGAACAGGTCAAAGATCAGCGCCCCTTTGTAACGCCTGAAATAGGGCAGAAAGACCCCCAGCAGCTTGCGGACAGGCATCTGTCTCGCGGCGGATTCCGACATAGGCGCTCCTTAAAAATTCCTGGTCATATCATAGCGCTCATAAAACTCCCGGCGGAAATCAAGGAACCTGTCGTGCAGGATCGCGTCCCTGATCTCCTCCATCAGCCTGAGCAGATACCGGAGATTGTGAATGGAGGCGAGCCTGGCGCCGGTAATTTCGCCGACCTTCAGCAGATGCCGGATGTAAGCGCGGGTAAAATCGCGGCAGGCGTAGCAGTCGCATTCCGGGTCGATCGGGGTAAAATCTTCCGCGTATTGCGCGTTGCGGATGACCATCCGGCCCGAGCGCGTCAGCACGGTACCGTTGCGCGCGACGCGGGTCGCCAGAACACAGTCGAACATGTCGACTCCCCGCAGAACGCCTTCCACCAGACAGTCCGGCGTACCGACGCCCATCAGATACCGCGGCTTGCCGACCGGCATATACGGCATGAACGCGTCGAGCATCTCGTACATGACGGGCTTGGGCTCGCCGACGGACAGACCGCCGATGCCATAGCCGATCATATCCATGTCCGCCAGCGTCTTGGCGCTCTCGATCCGCAGCTCTTTGCTGAAAGCGCCCTGCACGATGCCGAACAGGGCCTGGTCCTTCCTGGTGTGATGCGCCTGGCAGCGCTTGGCCCAGCGGTGCGTGCGCTCCATCGCGTCGCGCGCGTCCGCGTCGCTGCAGGGATAGGCGGAGCAGATATCGAAGGCCATCGCGATATCGGAGCCCAACGCCTCCTGGATATCCATGGAGATCTCCGGCGAAATGAACTGCAGGGATCCGTCCAGATGACTGCGGAACGCCGCGCCCTCCTCCGTGATTTTCCTCAGCCCCGCCAGCGAAAACACCTGAAATCCGCCGCTGTCCGTCAGGATCGGGCGGTCCCAGTGCATAAAGCGGTGCAGCCCGCCGGCCTTTTCAATCAGCTTTTCCCCCGGCCGCAGATGCAGGTGATAGGTATTCGACAGGATGATCCTGGCGTCGATCTCCTCCAGCTCCCGGGGCGTCATCGCCTTGACCGTCGCCTGGGTGCCCACGGGCATATAGATGGGCGTCGGAATATCCCCGTGGGGAGTATGAAAGACGCCCAGCCGGGCGCCGGACTGAGCGCAGGTATGGATCAGCTCAAATGAAAATGCTTCCGGCATTACACGTCTCCAATCTTCGGCCAGGAGGCCAGAAGGCCCCTGATATCGCGCTCAAACGGCGCAAATAACGGATTCTCCGGCATCGGCGCCATGAAGATCATCCGCTCCCTGGTGGTGGGGTGGGTCAGGGACAGGCGGATACCGTACAGTGCGATCAGCTCCTTGCCCTCCGGCGAGCCATAGCGGTGATCTCCCAGCAGCGGATGCCCCGCGTGGGCCATCTGCACACGGATCTGGTGCGCACGCCCGGTCTCCAGGCGGATGGCGCACAGGCTACGGTCCTCCAGGTGCCGGACATTCACCCCGTTCAGGATCGCCAGCTTGCCTTCCATTTTCAAATAATCCGGAATCACGCGCACCAGATTCGCCTGCTCGTCCTTTTTCAGATAGTCGGTCAGGCGGAAGCGCTGCGCCGGGTCTCCCTGCGCCACGCAGATATATTCCCGGTACATTTCGTGATTGCGGACCTGCTCTGACAGGCGGGCGGCCGCCTTGGAGGTGCGCGCGAACACAATCAGGCCCGAGACCGGACGGTCCATGCGATGGACCAGGCCGAGATAGGCCTTGCCCGGCTTCTGATATTTTTCGGCGATGTATTCGCGCGCCTCGCTCAGCAGGTCGCTGTCGCCGGTTTGGTCGCTCTGCGTCAGCTGGTTCGGGCGTTTCAGCACCACCAGCAGGTGGTTGTCTTCGTACACTACGGTCAGTTCCTGTTTCATTGCATCTGCTCCCATCGATATCGTCCCGACGCGCCGCATGGCAGGACACCGCCCGCCCGAACCGGCAGGGCCACCTCCTGCGCGTCCGCGAAGCCGCTGAACCGCTGTCCCACCGTACGCTCCAGAATGTTCGCCAGCACCGCCGGCTGCAGGCCGGTCGTGTAGCTGTTGATCAGAAAAAACACCGGCCGTTCACTCAGCAGGCGCGTACACGCTTCCACCAGCGGGTACAGTTCGTTTTCGAGCTTCCAGACCTCGCCGCCCGGACCGCGCCCATAGCTGGGCGGATCCATCAGGATGGCGTCATAGGCGCGCTGCCGCCTGATCTCACGCTGAACAAACGCGTTGGCATCTTCGACGATAAAACGGAAACGCTCCTGCGGCAGCGCGTTCAGCTCGGCGTTCCGTTTCGCCCATTGCACCATGCCCTTGGCGGCGTCCACATGCGTGACGTGAGCGCCCGCGGCGGCGCAGGCCACGGTCGCGCCGCCCGTATACCCAAACAGGTTGAGCACACGGGGCGTGTCCGTCCGCGCCGCGATCAGGCCGCTCATCCAGTCCCAGTTGACAGCCTGCTCCGGGAACAGGCCGGTATGCTTAAAGCCTGTGGGACGGACGTAAAACCGCCATTCCCGGTAACCGATGGTCCATTCCTCCGGGAGACGCGTGGCGTATTCCCAGTGCCCCCCGCCGCTTCCGCTGCGCAGGTAATGCGCGTCGGCCGCCTGCCAATGCCGCTCAGGCAAAGCGGGCGGCCAGATGGTCTGGGGGTCGGGGCGGGCCAGCACATACCGGCCCCAGCGTTCCAGCTTTTCCCCGTTGCCCGTGTCCAGAACCTCGAAATCAGTCCATTGATCTGCCAGATACATGCGCTCAGCTTTCCTTTTTGAGCCAGACCCGCGCTTCACGGCCGTTCAGGTCCATGACGCGCGTCTGCGCTTCGTCATCCTGGCCTTCGACCAGCCGATCCGCCAGGATCGTCCTGAGGATCATGTCACGGTAGGCTGTCAGCGCCTGCATGACGGACGGCTCGGTCTGAACCGTCAGGCTGATCCGGTCGGTCAGTTCCAGGCCGAGGTCCTTGCGCCACTGCTGTACCTTGCTGATCAGCTCGCGGGCATAGCCCTCCGCCACGAGCCCGTCGGTCAGGTTAGTATCCAGCACGACGGTGATCCCGCCCTCTGACTGCGCCATCAATCCGGGCTTCTGCTCCGTTTCGATCAGCACATCGGATGCGCTCAGCTCGACGTCGGTATCGTCCAGACTGAACTTGAGCGATTCTCCCCGCTCGAACGCGTCGACAGCTGCTGCGCCGTCAGCCTGCTTCAGCCACGCGCCGATTTTGCCCAGCAGCCGTCCGTATTTCGGGCCCAGGGTGCGCATCTGCGGCTTCAGGCGGTAAGAAACAAAATCGTTCGCCTTCTCGGACATCACGATGGTTTTGACATTCAGCTCATCCCTGAGGACGGCCTGATACGCCTCATCCAGCTTCGCGCCGACGACATACAGGGCGCTCAGCGGCTGACGTACCTTCAGCCCGCTGAGATTCCGGCAGGACGCGCCGAGCTGCTTCACCTTGAGCAGCGCCTCCATCTGCGCTTCCACCTCCGGATGGATCATCGAGGGGTCGCTCAGCGGGAAATCGCAGAAATGCACGCTTTCAGGCGCGGACGGATCCACAGAACGTACCAGGTTCTGATACATGCTCTCCGCCATGAACGGCGTGAACGGCGCCAGCAGTTTGGTCAGCGTCACCAGAACATGGTACAGTGTGGCGAACGCGGCTTCCTGATCCTCCCCCTGGCCCTTGCCCCAGAAGCGCTCGCGGTTTCTGCGCACATACCAGTTGGAAAGCTCGTCCACGAAATCGGTCAGCGCGCGCGCCGCTTCGGGAACCAGATACTGGTCCAGATCCTCGTCCACGGTTTTGATCAGCGTATTCAGCTTGCTGAGGATCCAGCGGTCCATCAGGGGCAGCGTGAGCTCCTTCAGCGGATGCGCGGCGGGATCAAACGCCGCCAGGTCCGCGTACATGATAAAGAAGGCGTAGGTATTCCAGAGCGTGCCCATGAATTTGCGCTGGACATCGCTGACGATTTCGCCGGAGAACCGGGAAGGCAGCCAGGGCGCGCCCTGATAGAAGTACCAGCGCACGGCGTCGGCGCCCTGCTGGTCCAGCACGGACCACGGATCCACCACGTTTCCCAGATGCTTGGACATTTTCCTGCCCTCCGCATCCTGCACGTGCCCCATCACCAGGCAGTTCCTGAAGCACGACTGGTCGAACAGCAGGGTGCTGATGGCCAGCAGGGTATAGAACCACCCGCGTGTCTGGTCGATGGCTTCGGAAATGAAGTCCGCCGGGAACCTCGACTCAAACTCCTCTTTGTGCTCGAACGGATAATGCCACTGCGCAAACGGCATCGAGCCTGAGTCATACCAGCAGTCAATGACGTCCTTCACGCGCTGCATGGGTTTTCCGCAGTGCGGGCATTTGATCTTCACCTGATCGATGTACGGGCGGTGCAGCTCGGGCAGATGGACCTCGCCGATGGCCATGTCCATCAGCTCCTGCTTGCTGCCGACGACGTGAATATGACCTTCCTCGCACGTCCATACGGGCAGCGGGGTGCCCCAGTAGCGCTCGCGGGAAAGCCCCCAGTCCACCACGTTCTCCACAAAGTTGCCCATGCGCCCTTCCTTGATGTTATCAGGCATCCAGTGGACCGAACGGTTGTTTTTGACCAGGGAATCCCGCACCGCGGTCATGCGGATGTACCAGGTCGGACGGCCGTAATACAAAAGCGGAGTGTCGCAGCGCCAGCAGTGCGGATATTCGTGCTCAAACTTCGGCGCGGAGAACAGCAGGCCGCGGGCGCTGAGGTCCTTCAGCACCTCCGGGTCCGCGCTGACCGCGCCGTTTTCCATCTCCTTCGCGGTCGGCTTGCAGCGCATGCCGGCGAACGGCGTTTCCGGCTTCATCCGGCCCTCATTATCGACCATCTGGACAAACGGCATGTCATACTTCGCGCCTACGCGCGCGTCATCCTCGCCGAAGGCCGGCGCCTGATGCACGATGCCCGTGCCGTCGGACATGGTCACATATCCGTCGCAGCAAACGAAGAACGCCTTCTTGCCCTGTGCTTCAGCCTCCCGGGCGGCGCAATCGTACAGCGGCTCATACTCGCGGTATTCCAGCGCCTTGCCTTTCATGGTCTCCAGCACCTGATACGCTTTGCCGTCCTCCGTCGCGGGGCAGTGCTCCTTCAGCGGGTCCAGCACCTGATCCAGCAGCGCGAGCGCCAGGTAATACGTGTTCCCGTCGATGGCGCTGACTTTCGCGTAGTCCTCGTCGGGGTTGACGCAGAGCGCCACGTTGGACGGAAGGGTCCACGGCGTGGTCGTCCATGCCAGGAAATACGCGTCCTCGTTCCGCACCTTGAAGCGGACGACCGCCGAGCGCTCCTTCAGCACCTTATAGCCCTGCGCCACTTCATGGCTGCTCAGGCCGGTGCCGCACCGCGGGCAATAGGGCACCACCTTATGGCCCAGGTAGAGCAGGCCTTTTTCCCAGATTTTTTTCAGGGACCACCATTCGGACTCGATATAGCTGTCATGGTACGTGACATACGGATGGTCCATGTCCACCCAGAAACCGACCCGTTTGGACATATCCTCCCATTCGTGCAGGTATTTCCAGACCGATTCCTTGCACTTCTGGATGAACGGCTCGATCCCGTAGGCCTCGATCTGTTTTTTCCCGTTGATGCCCAGCTGCTTTTCAACCTCCAGCTCCACGGGAAGGCCATGGGTGTCCCAACCGGCGATCCTGAGGACGGAGCGGCCCTTCATGGTCTGGTAGCGCGGGATCAGGTCCTTGATAGCGCGGGTCTCAACGTGCCCGATGTGAGGCCGGCCGTTGGACGTTGGCGGTCCGTCATAAAACGTGAACTTGTCTCCGCCGTCGCGCAGTGTATAGGACCGCTCAGCGATTTTATTTTTCTCCCAGAATTCGAGCACTTCGCGCTCACGCGCGACAAAATCCATATCGGTCGTAACCTTCTTGAACATCCGTTCATTCCTCCATCGTTGATCCGCCTCAGGACGAGCCTTCAGCGGAAAAATCGTCGTTTATTGACCGTCGGGGCAGCACAGGATCAGCGGCACCTGCATCTCATCCGCCGTCAGCCCGGCGTGAACGCCCACCAGCGCGTGATCCTCCCTGGCCCACTGCAGGCAGGCGTGATCCAGGCTGAGGGCGATATAATCTCCTGCGTTCTGTTTCAGGCGCGGGTGATGCGCGCCGGGCCCGAACAGGCCGCTGTCAATCGCCGCTCCGGACGTCATCAGCAAAAACCGTCCGGGGAAAGCCGCTTCAAACAGTTCGGGAAACGAATCCATGTACGCCGGCTTCACATACATGGCCGCCGCCCGGGGCTCCACCGTGGGCGGACGGACCAGCGCCTCACGCAGCGCCGGATGATCCTCGATGTACAGGTGCTCAGCGTCCACCAGCCCGTGATCCGCCGTCACGATCAGCAGCGTATCCGGCGAGAGCCGCCTGGAGAACGCCTCCGTGGCCGCGTCCAGGTCCTGAATGATCCGGTGCACCTCAGGGGAGAGAACGCCTTCCATGTGCATGGTATGGTCCGGCTCGTTCCAATATCCGTAATAATAATGCTGTCCGGGCAGCCGGCAATGCGCCTCGATCTCCGCCATGATGGCTTCCAGACCGATCGCGGGCGGATCGGAAAAGGCGGAGAAGAAGCCAGCGGCCGCCTGCCCGGCGCGATTGATCTGATTGAAAATCGAGTCGTAGGGCTGGTAGCGTTCGGCCACCGAATCCTCCGATACGACTTCGCCGGTTTCCGAATTGCGATTGGTGAACAGGTCCACGCTCTGGCTGATTTCCGGAAAATACAGCGACCAGCCGAGCCATGCGTGCTCCGCCGGTGAAAGCCCGGTTTCGAGCGTCGTCGTCGCGGCCGTTGTGGTCGAAGGATAGGTGGCGGACAGGATCTGCGCGCAGTGGCGGCGCAAAAAGCTGTCCTCAGGCAGGTGCTGCCTGAGCGAAGCGACGCCCAGCCCGTCATACAGCAGCATGACGGCGTTGCGGAAACCGCGCCGGGCCAGCAGCTCATCCAGGCGCTTCAGCGTCGCGTGTCCGGTCGGCGCGCCGAAGTAGGCCGCAATAGAGGAGATCAGCGCGAGACTGCCCGCTTCGTACCTGGGCCATAGAGGGCTCATGACTGGCCCCCGCGCTGCTGCAGCAGCTCGCCCGCCAGATTGATCTGGTCGGAAATCAGCTGAAGCATCTTATAGCAGCTCACGCCGTCGCCCATATCGGTCATATCCGGGGTGCGCCAGCCGGAATCCAAGACGTTTTTCACAGCGGACATCACACAATCCGCTTCCTCAGTCAGACGAAGTGAATACCGCAGGAGCGACGCGACGGCCGTCACGGCGCCAAGCGGGTTCAGGTCGTCGTTCGCCTTGACCCGCTCCGGAATATAGGGCTCCACGACGGACAGCTTCTTCCCAATGCAGGCGTCGTGCAGCAGCATCGGCGCGCCATGCAGACAGGTCGCCAGCGTCATGCACATCTCCCCCGCGTACGCCGGGGCCATCAGCAGGCCGACCGAGGCGGGCGACATCACCAGCGACTGCATCGCTTCCGACGGCGATATCTCCTGTGCCTGATCGAACTGCGCGTCCTTCATTTCCGCTTCAAGCGCGTCAAGGAAGATCGTGGCATCCGCCTGATTCTCCGGGAGAAGATAGGAAAGCGGGATATTCTCCTCCGCCGCCTGACGCACCCCCGCGCGGAACATATCGCGCAGCGCGTTTTTCTCCTCGCTGACGGCGCGCGCGATCATGAACCGCCCGCCTTCATCCCCGCCCACGGAATACTCACGCGTCTTGGCGGGAATCCCCAGCGCGCGCAGCAGGAACGGTTCCGCCTCGTTGTTGGCGTCGCCGATAAAAACCGCGTTGGACTGCGCGCAGAGGCGCAGCGTATTTTCAGCCAGAGGAACGCCGTAAACCCGTTCCGCCGCTTCCCCGATCTTATCGCGGACGAGAGAGAAGGTGTGCCCGAACGCCACAGATATATCCGTCAAAACCTCCTCGGCCACCCCGCAGAGGCGCTCGCCCACCGGACTGCCGGGAAGCAACACGATTTTTGCATGCATTCGCCTGTTCCTCCTGAATTGATTTCCTGAGTACCGCCGGATCCATCAGCGGTCCCGTTGATTTACAGCTGCCATATTTCCACGCCCATCGGCGCGGCGTCGTAGGGCGGGACCCGTACGGCGATCAGCTCCTGCCGCGAGGTGGGGACATTCTTGCCTACATAATCGGCGCGGAACGGCAATTCCCTATGCCCGCGGTCGATCAGGATCGCCAGCTGCACGCGCTGCGGACGTCCGAGGGAAAACAGCGCCTCGATCGCCGCGCGCGCCGTCCGGCCCGTATACAGCACGTCATCCACCAGGATCACGTGCTTGCCCGTCATGCTGAAGGGCACGTCTGTCCCCGTGACCGTCGCGCCGTCGGTGATGCTGGTCAGATCGTCGCGATACCGGGTGATATCGATGTCACCCACGGGTACGCGGACGCCTTCAATGCGTTCGATCGAATCCGCGATCATCCGCGCGAGCGGCTCGCCGCGCCGCCGGATGCCCACCAGGCAGACGTTTTCCACGCCGTCGTTCCGCTCCACGATCTCATGGGAGATGCGGATCAGCGCGCGGTTCACCGCGCCTTCGTCCATGATTCTCGCCTTGAAGGTCGGCATATCATCTCTCCCACTCCAGCGGATAGCTGGCCACCGGGTTCTGGATGAACTGTCCCTGCTTTTTCAGCGTGTTGAGGACAGTGTCGATGTAGCGGGTTTCGGTCAGCGGCGTGACGGCGAAATCGTTATAATCCGTTTTCGAGGAGATTCTGCAGGGAATGATGCGGAATTCCGTGCCGTACATCTGTCCTCGCCGGTACTTGAACTTGATCTGGAACAGGAATGTCAGCATGTCGCTGGGCTTGTTGTTGCCGGCAAAGGAAAAATTGCCGAGGGAATAGACGATGTACTTCCCGTTGTACTCCTCAATGGGGTTGATGCGGTGGCTGTGGTGGCCGATAACTAAGTCAGCGCCTGCATTGATGGTTTGATGAGCCAAATCCTGCTGATTCTCATTAGGATGGTAATCCAACTCATTTCCCCAGTGATAGCTGACCGTGACAATGTCACAGCCCAGGGACCGGGCGCGGTCGATGTCATTCTGCAGCGTTGCTCTGATCCTGTCATACCCGCCGTTGAAGGTCTGGTAAGCCAGCATGCCGATCTTGACGCCCTTGACCTCAAAAATGCCGAGCGTCGTGGAATTGGCGACGACGACGCCCGCTTCCTGAAGCGCGTTCATCGTGCTGGCGTAGCCGTCCTCGCCGAAGTCCATGACATGATTGTTTTCCAGCGTCGCCGCTTCGATGGAGTTGTCCGGCAGCGTCTTCGCGTAGCTCACCGGCGCGAGGAAAAGGAACTCATTGTTCTTCTTGCTGGTCGGCACCATGACCTGCTCGGCCAGCGTGCCTTCAAAATTGACGATCGTCAGATCGTCCTCCGCCAGCACATCGCGGATGTTGCGCAGGTAGAAATTGATATCGCCGCCCTGCCGCTTCAGCTCCTTGCCGAAAATCGACGCGTCCAGGTTTTTATACGCCTTGTAATTCGTTCCAATGGTCAGGTCGCCGGTCGCGGTCAGGATGATGGACATGTTGCTCTGCGTTGCTTCAGGACTCACCGGCGCAGGCGTCTCATATACAAAAACCGGCGTCGGTGTCGCCGTAGGCTCTGCGGTCAGGGCAATCGTATCCTTCCAATCGAAAAACGAGGATTCTTCCTCTTCTTCCGCCCACGCGGCGCCAGCCATCATCACCAGGACGACGGCCAGACAGATCATACTCCAGCGGTTCTTCATGCTGATACTCCCAGACGCTTGATAAACCGTTCCATTCTTGCAAACGCTTCGTTCAGCTGCTTCAGCCCCGTCGCGTAGCAGCAGCGGATATGGCCCTCGCCCGACGGCCCGAACGCGGTGCCTGGCACGCAAACCACGTGTTCTTCCTTTAACAGCCGCGTGCAGAA
Organism: uncultured Clostridia bacterium; assembly: GCA_946536315.1. Lineage (GTDB taxonomy): Bacteria > Bacillota > Clostridia > Christensenellales > Aristaeellaceae > UBA4246. Next base: position 6,995 of record CAMNEH010000024.1, on the reverse strand, counting down.
TTCCTCGCTGCCAAGCCCGGTGGCGGCGATGGACGGGAAACAGTAAAACGCGCCCTCCGGCAGATGGCATTTCAGTCCCATCCGCTCGAACGCGTCCACCATCAGCCGCCTGCGCTGGTCATAGCTTTCCCGCATGCTCACGACATCACGATAGCCGTTCTCGCGTCCCGTGCGCAGCGCCTCGCACGCGGCCACCTGGCTTTGCCGGGAAGCGCACATGATGGTGTACTGGTGGATCTTGTTCATCTGCGCGATGAGGGGTTCCGGCGCGCAGGCGTATCCCATGCGCCACCCGGTCATCGCGAACGCCTTGGAAAAACCGTTGATCAGGATCGTACGCTCGCGCATGCCCGGCAGCGACGCGATGGAGACATGGTCCTCACCCTCATAGGTGAGCTCCGAGTAAATCTCATCGGAAATCACCAGCAGATCGTGCCGCTCGATCACCGGCAGCAGCGCCTCCAGGTGCTGGCGGCGCATCACGGCGCCGGTGGGATTATTCGGATAAGGAAAAATCAGCGCCCTGGTGTCGGGCGTCACCGCGCGTTCCAGCTGCTCCGGGTCCAGGCGAAAGCCGTTCTCCATCTGCGTGCGGACCGGCACAGGGACGCCGCCGGCGAAGGTCACGCACGGCGCATAGCTGACATAGCCCGGGTCCGGAATCAACACCCGCTGCCCGGGCTCCACGGTCACCCGCAGCGCCAGGTCGATGGCCTCGCTCGCGCCGACGGTCACCAGGATTTCCGTGTCCGGCGAATAATCCGCGTGATACCGTCCCGACAGGTATCCGGCAATCTCCTGCCGCAATTCCAGCAGGCCGCGGTTCGCGGTATACTGCGTCTCCCCGGAGAGCAGGGATTCGATGGCGGCGTTCCGGATATGATAGGGCGTCACAAAATCGGGCTCTCCCACGCCCAGTGAGATGGCGCCCTTCATGGTGCCCGCGATATCAAAGAAACGGCGGATGCCGCTGGGCGGAACCGCGACGACGCGTTGCGAAAGGAAGCGCTCGCTCATGGACTCACGACCAATCTCTGGTCATGGGAGGCCGACTCAAAGATGACGCCGTCCTGCTTATAGCGCTTGAGCACAAAGCTGGTGGCCGTGCCGGTCACGGTATCCAGCACACTCAGCTTTTCGCTGACAAACGCGGCGAGCTCCTTGAGCGTGGCGGCCTCCACGAGCACCAGCAGGTCATATCCGCCGCTCATGAGATATACGGATTTCACCTCGTCGAACCGGTATATCCTGCCTGCGACCGCGTCAAAGCCCATGTCGCGCTGCGGCGTCACACGGACCTCGATCATGGCCTCTACCCGGTTGATATTGATCTTGTCCCAGTTGATCACAGGACGGTACCTCAGAATCGTGCCGTCCGCCTCCATTTCGTCGATGGCCGCCGCGACCGTCTCCATGGGGGTATTGAGCATGACCGCCAGCTTTTCCAGCGGAATGCGGCAATCCTGCTGCAGCAGTTCAAGCAGCTGATGCTTAAAATCGTTCATCGGTTCACTCCCGGTTTCTTGGTTCAGAACTCGCGGTTCTTCAGCGCCCTGAGGCAGGAAGCCTTGCTGTCCTCCAGATGGCGCTGAGTCAGTGTTTTCAGGGAATCCAGGTCATGCGCCTCCAGCAGGCGGACCATTTCATGATGCTCCTCGTGCGCCGCCCTGCGGTGCGTCACGCTCGCGATCGCGATGGCAGAAAAGCGGATGATATATTCCTCCTGGCTGTCGATCACGCTCAGGATGCGCTTTTTGTCGGATACGTGCTCCAGCGTGCCGTGAAACTGGCGGTTATATACCGCGAGCGCCTCACAGTCGTCCTTCTCAAGCGCGGCGTCCATGTGGACCAGGATCGCGCGCAGACGTTCAAGGTCCTCCGTCGTCACCTTCGCCACCACAGACGGCAGCAACAGCATCATCATCGCGTTCCGGATATCGAATATTTCTTCTATATCGCTCAGCGTGAACGCGCATACCGTCACCCCGCGGCGGATCTCATACTGCACCAGCCCGTCCAGTTCAAGCTTCCTCAGCGCCTCCCTGAGCGGCGTGCGGCTGATATGCAGCCGGTTGGCGTACGCTGTTTCCACAATTCTGGAGCCCGGCGTCAGCTCACCGGTAATGATCGCGTGCTTGAGCGTTTCGTAGGCAATATCCCTGATCGGTTTGTTGTCCGGCTCCAACCGTTGCGGCGCCTCTGCCATAGCCATCCCTCCACCTCATTCGGAATATGACGATTAGTTTATACAAAAATAATTGAAGTGTCAAGCAGTGAACTCAGCCGGCAGGCACGCGGAAGCCTCGTGATCCAGCACCACGGTCAGGTCCGGATGCATCTGCAGGATGCTGGCGGGAACACGCGGCGTCACCGGACCGAAGAGCGCCTCCCTGACGATGGCCGCCTTGGCCGGGCCGGACGCGATCAGAAGCACCTTATGCGCCTGCATGATCGTTTTGATGCCCATGGTGTACGCCTCCACCGGCACATCCGCTTCGCTGGCGAAGTACCGCTGATTTGCCTTGATCGTGCTCTGCTGCAGGCGCACGCGATGTGTCCCCAGTTCAAACGCCGCGCCGGGCTCGTTAAAGCCGATATGACCGTCCACCCCGATGCCCAGCAGCTGAAGGTCGATGCCGCCGTGCCGCTGTATGATCTGATCATATTCCCGGCAGACGGTTTCCGCGTCGGGATTCGCGCCGTCCGGAACGAAGATATGATCGGGACGGATATTGATATGCTCGAAGAAATGCTTCTGCATGAAGTACCAGTAGCTTTGCTCGTGCTCATGACCGAGTCCGACGTATTCGTCCAGGTTGATGCTGGTGACCTGGTCGAAATCCAGATCGCCCTTGCGGTACCAGTCAATCAGCTGCTTGTAAACGCCTTCAGGCGTGCCGCCGGTCGCCAGGCCAAGGACGCAGTTGGGCTTCATGATCACCTGAGCGGAGATGAGGTTGGCCGCTTTCCGGGACATATCCTGATAGCTGTTCGCGCAGATCAATTTCATGTCATTCCACACCCTTTCATCTTGATCACGCCTGATAATCCGGGACAGAAAAAAAAGGACAAAAAATGAACAGCAGTATTTTACAATAGTTTTTGACCGATTGCAAGCTTGACGAACGCGGTTTTTCAGTTTACGGAAGGGAAATTGAGACCGCGCGGCGAATAATACAAAAAGCTCATGACGGAAGGGAGATGCGGCATGCGACGTTTTCCACGCGACTGGCTGGACCAGTTATATCAACGGGCGGACATCGTCGACGTGGTCTCCAGATATGTTCCGCTGAAGCGCAACGGCTCGCGCTATATCGGGCTTTGCCCCTTCCACCACGAAAAAACCCCTTCCTTCAGCGTTTCCCCCGACGTGAACCTGTACTACTGCTTCGGCTGCAAGGCCGGCGGCAACGTGATCCAGTTCATCATGGAGATGGAGCGCCTGACCTACCACGAAGCGATCGAGTACCTCGCGGACCAGCTGCACATGCCCATCCCCGAAATGAAAGAGGATCCAGACTATGAGAAGCGGCAGTCCGAGAGGGAACGCCTGCTGACCGTCAACCGTCTAGCCGCCAAATGGTATTACGATCAGCTGTGGACACCGGAGGGCAAGGCGTCGCTGGACTATCTCTACAGCCGCGGCATCAATGACGCCATGATTCGCCGGTTTGGGCTTGGCGCCAGTCCGGATCACCGCGACGCCCTGATCAGCTGGCTGCGCCAGCAGGGGTTTTCACAGGAGGAAATTGTCCGCGCCGGCATCGGGATCCAGAAAGAGGGACAGCCGCCGCGGGATTTTTTCAGGAACCGTGCGATGTTCCCGATCATCGACCAGTTCGGGCATATCCTCGCCTTCGGCGGGAGGAGTCTGGACGGCAGCCAGCCCAAATACCTGAATACGGGCGATACGCCGATCTTTAACAAGCGCCGCGGCGTATACGCTGCCAATCTGCTGAAAAAAGCGCGCCAGCTCAGCCGGGTGCTGCTTGTGGAGGGATATATGGACGTCGTCGCCGTCACGCAGGCCGGCATTTCCGGCGCCGCGGCGACGCTGGGGACATCGCTGACGCCTGAGCAGGCCAGGCTGCTCAGCCGGTTCGCCCCGGAGGTGCATATCGCGTATGACGGTGACGAGCCCGGCCAGCACGCCATCGAAAAGGCCCTGACCATCTTCGAGGAAGCCAAGGTCCCCGTCAAGGCGATCCATATTCCGGATCAGCTGGACCCGGATGAAATGATCCGCCAGCGCGGCACGGACGCGTTTCAGGCCCTGGCCCCCATGGCGCCCGCCCGATTCAGACTGATGCGTCTGGAAAAGACATCCACGCTCGATACCGACGAAGGACGGGTGGAATATGTGAAAAACGCCTGTCAATTGATACGTTCTGTGACCGATCCGGTGGAAATTGAAGTTTATCTTCGTCTGATTAGCAGGAAATCCGGCTTTGACCGCGAAATAGTTTTAGCGCAGTTGGGCGTGCAGTATGAACGGCCGAATGTTCAGCCGTCCGCAGCTCCGCGCCCCCGGCGAGAGGCAGTGACAGTATCCGACCCCGTCATTTTGCTTGAACGAAAGCTGTTGGGCATCATGGCTTCCGGCCCGCTGCCCGACAAACTGATTGTCAGGGACGATTTTACCGACGATAAGCTCCGTGCGTTGGCGGATGCTTTGCTGAGCGGCACCAGTCCGGCCAATATCCTCGATGAATTGACGGACGATCAGCGGAGCATGGCCGCCTCCCTGTTTTCTGATTATACCTTTGATAACGACGGCGACCGGCTGAAGGCTGCCTCCGATTGTCTTGAACGTATCCGCGCGCTGCGGAGAAACGAAAAACAGGACCTGCTGAAGCGCGAAATTTCCGCCGCGGACGACGAGCGACGCCACGCGCTGCTCAGGCAAGTGCTTGAATTGCAGCAGGAAAAACGCGTTCCAAATGACCAGACCGATGGAAAGGGGAAGAAAGTATGAATTCATTGAGCGGCAAACCCGACGTCCAGCAGACCAAGCTCAACGAGCTGATCGAAGCCGGCAAAGCCAAGGGAATGCTGACCTATGAGGAAGTGATCAACCAGCTGGCGAATATCGAAGTCGATCCGGAACAGTTTGACCAGATCCTTCAGGCCCTCGCCAACGCGGGTGTCACTGTAGCCCGCTCACCGGAGCCGGAACAGGCGCCGCCCAGCATTCTGCCGGATTCTTCCATCACAGACGGCATCAGCATCGACGATCCCGTCCGCATGTACTTAAAGGAAATTGGCAAGGTGCCGCTGTTGACGGCCGAGCAGGAAACTGAGCTCGCCATGCGCATGGAGCAGGGCGACGAGGACGCCAAGCGCCAGCTGGCAGAGGCGAATCTGCGCCTGGTCGTTTCGATCGCCAAACGCTATGTCGGCCGCGGGATGCTGTTTCTGGACCTCATTCAGGAAGGCAACCTTGGTCTGATCAAAGCGGTCGAAAAATTTGATTACAGGAAGGGATATAAATTCTCCACCTATGCCACCTGGTGGATCCGTCAGGCCATCACCCGCGCGATCGCCGACCAGGCCCGTACGATCCGCATTCCCGTGCATATGGTCGAAACCATCAATAAGCTCATCCGCATTTCGCGCCAGCTGCTGCAGGAGCTCGGCCGCGAACCTTCGCCCGAGGAAATCGCAAAGGCGATGGGCATCAGCGAAAACAAGGTGCGCGAGATCATCAAGATCGCGCAGGAGCCCGTCTCGCTGGAAACCCCCATCGGCGAGGAGGAAGACAGCCATCTCGGCGACTTTATTCCGGACGACGACGCGCCCGCGCCGGCGGAGGCGGCTTCCCACGCCCTGATGAAGGAGCAGCTGTGGGAGGTGCTGGACACGCTGACGCCGCGCGAAGAAAAGGTGCTGCGGCTGCGCTTCGGCCTGGACGACGGGCATCAGCGCACACTGGAGGAGGTCGGCAAAGAATTCAACGTCACACGTGAACGCATCCGCCAGATCGAGGCCAAGGCGCTCAGGAAGCTCCGCCATCCCAGCCGCTCGAAGAAGCTGAAGGATTATCTGGACTGATGGACGCGCGTCTCAGGGCGGCGCTGGCCATGTTTCCCCAGGTCCGGGTCGGCGCCGACATCGGCGCGAACCACGGTCTTCTCGCCTGTTCCCTGCTGGAGCGGGGACGCGCGCACAGGATGTGGGTCACGGACCTCAGCGCGGACGCGCTGGCGCGCGCGAAGATGAACATTCAGCGCCGCGGGCTGACGGACAGGGTCCGCTTTGCGGTCGGGGACGGGTTCTCAGCCCTGTCGGAGCCGGTACAGGCCGCCGCGATCCTCGGCATGGGCGGGGAAACGATTGGCGGCATCCTGCAGTCCGCCCCCGAAGACCGGCTGCCCGATTGCCTTCTCTGCTCAGCGCATTCCGGTCAGGAGTTTCTGAGACGGCGCCTGTACGAGACTGGCTACCTGATCGCGGACGAACGCGTCGTGTGTTCAGCGGGACGGTATTATGTCCTGCATCTGGCACAGCGCCAGCCGGCTGCTCTGCCGATGCCGGACGAACGCGCCCTGTTCCTCGGCCCATGCCTGATGAAGCAGGCGTCCGCGGAGTACAGCGGATATCTTCAGCGCAGGCTGTCGGCCTATCAATACAATCAGAGCGAATCGGGCCGGCAGATTTTTTTATGGTTACAGGAGGAGGCGAAGAGAATTGCAGCTGACAGTGAAAGCGGTGCATGACGCCATCAACGCATTTGCGCCGTTTGAAACGGCAGAGGCCTACGACAACGTCGGTCTGCTGGTGGGAGACTGGGACGCGCCGGTGCGCCGCGTATTGTGTACGCTGGATATCACCATGGCGACCGTGGAGGAAGCAGAGCGGCTGCAGGCGGAGCTGATCGTCTCTCACCATCCTCTCATGTTTCACGGGGTGAAAAGGCTGATCCGCCACGAGCCGGAGGCCGACCTCCTGAGCGCGCTGATCATGCGCGATCTCAACGTGATCGCGGCGCACACGAA
>CAMNEH010000023.1 GCA_946536315.1 uncultured Clostridia bacterium | reverse complement strand
ATGAGCGGTGGTGTGGGAGGACGGGGGTTAGCCACCCCCTCCTACCCGATTTATGGCAGAGGAAGTACGATGACACAGGATCAATACCGCATCGTTTTTGAGGCGCTGAATACCGGCTTTCTGCAGACGCTCCGGCTGTTTGCCGCCACGCTGATCGGCGCCGTGCCCCTGGGGCTGGTGATCATGTTCGCGCGCCGCTCCGCGTTCAGGCCGCTGAGCGGGCTGATGCAGGCGCTCAGCTGGATCATCCGCGGCTCGCCGCTGATGATCCAGCTGCTGATCATCTACTACGGGCCTGGCCTGGCCTTCAACTGGCATCCCTGGGGCGGCGGCGAGGCCGGCCGTTTCTCCGCCGCCGTCACGGCGTTCGTGATCAACTACGCGTTCTATTTCGCGGAAATCTACCGCGGCGGCATCGCCTCCATCCCCGTCGGGCAGGAGGAAGCGGGGCTGGTGCTGGGCATGACGCGCTCGCAGATCTTTTTCCGGGTGAAGCTCATTCAGATGGTCAAGGCCATCATGCCGCCGATGTCCAACGAGATCATCACCCTGGTCAAGGACACGTCGCTGGCCCGGATCATCGCGCTGCAGGAGGTCATCTGGGCGGGCCAGAAATTCCTGAAGGGCACGCAGGGCATCAGCGGCAACATCCTGCCGCTGCTGTTTACGGGCGTATACTATCTGGTGTTCAACGGCCTGCTGACCCTGCTGTTCGGGTGGCTGGAAAAGCGTCTGAGCTATTTTAGGTGAGGTGTCGCGGCATGATGCTTGAAGTCTGCGGGATCTGCAAGGCGTTCGGCAAAACGCAGATCCTGAAGGGTATAGATTTTCAGATGGCGGCGGGGGAGGTCCTGTCCATCATCGGGTCCTCCGGCAGCGGCAAGACCACGCTGCTCAGGTGTCTCAATTTCCTGGAGCGCCCGGACAGCGGGCGGATCGCCGTCAACGGCGAAACGCTCTATGACGGCTCGGCGCCCCGGAGGGACAGCGCGGCGGCGCTCAGGCGCAAGCGCCTGCACTTTGGGCTGGTATTCCAGAGCTTTAACCTGTTTCCGCAGTATACGGCGCTTCAGAATGTGACGCTGGCCAACCTGCTGTTTTTGCGCAAGTCGGAGGAGTACCGGCAGGACAGGGCGAAGGCGACGGAGCGCATCGAGCGCGAGGCGAAGGAGCTGCTGGCGCAGATGGGCCTGCAGGACCGGATGAACAACTACCCGCATCAGCTGTCCGGCGGCCAGTGCCAGCGCGTGGCCATCGCCCGGGCGCTGGCGCTGCGCCCGGATATCCTCTGCTTTGACGAGCCGACCTCCGCGCTGGATCCCGAGCTGACAGGCGAGGTCCTGCGCGTCATCCGGGGGCTGGCGGACCAGCACATGACCATGATCATCGTGACGCACGAAATGTCGTTCGCGCGCGAGGTTTCCTCGAACGTGATCTTTATGGACGAGGGGCTGATCTGCGAGCAGGGGACGCCGGAGCAGGTCTTCGTGCATCCGCGGATGGAACGCACCCGGCATTTCCTGGCGGGATACGGGAAATAGTCCGGGAACGCTTTTCTCCGCTTGTGAAACATGACAAGATATGGTATACTCTGTTCACCGCCGTCCATGCGCGGTGAACATTTTTTTCCGCTGCGGACGGCTACGGAAGCGGGAGGAACGGCCAATGACGATTCAGGAAAAATATCATGCGTGGCTGCAGCGCGCGGACGCGCCGGTGCAGGCGCAGCTCAGGGATATACAGGATCGCCCCGAAGAGATCGAGGACGCCTTTTACCGCAGCCTGGCCTTCGGCACGGGCGGACTACGCGGCGTGCTCGGCGCGGGCACGAACCGGATGAATGTGCATACCGTGGCGCAGGCGTCGCAGGGGCTGGCGGACTATATCCTGGCGCATTTTGCCCCGGACGCGCGGCGCGTGGCCATCAGCTATGACTCCCGCATCCAGTCGGATGAATTCGCCAGGACGGCGGCGGGGGTGTTCGCGGCCAATGGGATCAGCGTATGGATCTATCCCGAGCTGATGCCGACGCCGTGCCTGTCCTACGCGGTGCGCGTGCTGCGCTGCGCGGCGGGCGTGATGGTCACCGCGTCGCACAATCCGGCCAAATATAACGGCTATAAGGTCTACGGCCCCGACGGGTGCCAGATCACGACCCACGCCGCCGCGCTGATCCAGGCAGCCATCGAACGCCTGGACGTCTTTGAGGACGTGCGCAGGATGGACTTTGACGCGGCGCTCGCCGCGGGCCAGGTCCGCTGGATCGGCGGGGACGTGTATACGGGCTTTGTGGAAGAGGTCAAACGCCAGTCCCTGCTCGGCCCGGGAGACACGGTCGACCGGGACATCGCCATCGTCTATACGCCGCTGAACGGCACAGGCCTCAAGCCGGTGACCCGTACCCTGGCGGAGAGCGGCTTTACCAATATTACGGTCGTGCCGGAGCAGGAACAGCCTGACGGCCATTTCCCGACGTGTCCGTACCCGAATCCCGAAATCCGGGAGGCGATGGCCCTGGGCATCGCGTGCGCGGAACAGCGCCACGCGGACCTGCTGATCGCGACGGACCCGGACTGCGACCGCTGCGGCATCGCCGTCAGGGGGGAGGACGGCGCGTTCCAGCTGCTCACCGGCAACGAAACCGGCCTGCTCCTGCTGCAGTACATCTGCGAGCGCCGCCGCGCGCTGGGCACCATGCCGGATAACCCCGTGCTGGTGAAAACGATCGTGACGACGGACCTGGCAGAGCGAGTCGCCGCCGCCTACGGGGTCCGCACAGTCAACGTGCTGACCGGCTTCAAGTTTATCGGAGAGGTCATCGGCCGGCTGGAGCAGTCCGGCCGCGCGGAGGATTACCTGTTCGGCTTCGAGGAGAGCTACGGGTACCTGTCCGGCACCTATGTGCGCGATAAGGACGCGGTGGTCGCGGCCTTCCTGATCTGCGAGATGTACGCCTGGTACCGCTCCCGCGGCGTGACGCTGACGCAGGCGCTGGAACGGCTGTACGCGGAATACGGATACGCGCTGAACGCACTCAGCTCTTACACCTATGAGGGCAGCGCCGGGTTTGAACGGATGCAGGAGATCATGCGCTCGCTGCGCGCACCGCGGACGGCCTTCGGCCCTTATCGGCTCACCGGGACGCTGGACTACGCGCAGGGGCTGGACGGACTGCCGCCGTCCGATGTGCTCAAGTTTTTGCTGGAGGACGGCAGCACCGTGGTCGTCAGGCCATCCGGCACGGAGCCGAAAATCAAGATCTACATTTCCGCTGTCGCCGCGGACCGCGCCGGGGCGCGCGCCAAGGCCGGGGCGCTGCAGAGCGCGGCAGAGGAACTGATCAAATAATTTGGAGGACCTATGCCCAAAAAGACGGATACCAACAAAACATACCCCCTGATTCCGCTGCGCGGGCTGATGCTGTTCCCGCACATGATCCTGCATTTCGACGTCGGCCGTCCCGCCAGCGTCAGCGCGCTGGAAAAGGCCATGATGCAGGACCAGCTGCTGGTGCTGGCTGTGCAGCGGGATGAGGAAAAGGAAGATCCGGCGTTTGAGGACCTCTGGCCGGTGGCGATGCTGGCGGAGGTCAAGCAGGTCATCAGCCTCCCGGGCGACGCGCTGCGCGTGCTGGTCGAGGGGAGGACGCGCGTGACGCTCAAAGCCATCGAAACGGTCGAGGACGCGCCGATGGCCGTGTGCGCCGATGAAGCGGTGCCGGCGGAGGACGCGATGGAGACGGAGGCGCTCTACCGCAGCCTGCGCAGCGCTTTGCAGTCGTACATCGAATCGGGCGCCTCTGTCTCGCCGGATACCCTGCGCGTCGTGAACACTGTGCGCGACGCCGAAGCGCTGGCGGACCAGGTGGCGGCCAATATCCTGACCAAGTATGAAGACCGCCTGGATATTCTGGAGGAAATGTCGGTCAATCGCCGGATCGAAAAGCTGGTCGTCACCCTGATGCGCGAAACGGCGCTCACCGAGGTCGAGCGCTCCGTGCAGGCAAGGCTGAAAAAGCTGGTGGACAAAAACCAGCGCGATTATTACCTGCGTGAGCAGATCCGCGCCATTCAGGAGGAGCTGGGCGATCAGGACCAGAGCCTGACGGAGGAACTGCGCGCGAGGGCCGCCAAGCTGCCGCTGAACGACGAGGCGAAGGAAAAGGTGGAGCGCGAGCTGTCGCGTATGGACCGCATGCCCCCCGGCACGCCGGAAATCGTGATTTCCCAGACCTATGTGGAGTGGATCCTGGACCTGCCGTGGGGCAAGTATACCCAGGACAATCTGGACATCCGCCGTGCCCGGAAAATCCTGGACGAGGACCATTACGGGCTCAAGAAGGTCAAGGAGCGCATCATCGAATACCTGGCGGTTCTGGCGCTCAGGCAGCGCATGGAGCAGGACCCTGTCATGCGCGGGCCGATCCTCTGCTTTGTCGGCCCGCCGGGCGTTGGCAAAACCTCCATCGTCCGCGCGGTTGCGAAGGCCATCAACCGCCAGTTTGTCCAGATGTCGCTGGGCGGCGTGCGGGATGAGGCGGAGATCCGCGGGCACAGGCGCACCTATATCGGCGCGCTGCCCGGGCGCATCATCTCCGGCCTCAAGCAGGCGAAATCGATGAACCCGGTGTTCCTGTTCGACGAGATCGACAAGATGAGCAACGATTTCCGCGGCGATCCGGCCAGCGCGATGCTGGAGGTGCTGGACGCGGAGCAGAACCATGCCTTCCGCGACCATTACCTGGAGCTGCCGTTCGACCTTTCCCGCGTGATGTTCATCACCACCGCGAATACGCGCGAAAGCATCCCCGAGCCGCTCCTGGACCGGATGGAAATCATCGAGGTGTCCTCCTATACCGAAGAGGAAAAGCTCCAGATCGCCAAGCGCCACCTGGTGCGCAAGGAGGCGAAGGAGTACGGCATCCCCGCGCGCGCGGTGCGCATCAGCGACAAGGTGCTCAAAACCGTGATCGAGGATTATACCCGCGAGGCAGGCGTGCGCATCCTGACGCGCACCATTGGCCAGGTCATCCGCAAGTGCGCGGTGGACATGCTGGAGAACGACAAAAAGTCGGTCACCGTGACCCTGCCGGTGCTGCGCGAGTACCTCGGCGCGGCCAGATACCTGCGCGACCTTCCGGAAAAGAAGCCGATGGTGGGCGTGGTCAACGGCCTGGCGTACACCGCGGTGGGCGGCGAAATGCTGGCAGTCGAATGCTCCGTGCTCAAGGGCAGCGGCAATATGGAGCTGACCGGCAAGCTGGGCGAAGTGATGAAGGAGAGCGCCCACGCCGCGCGCAGCTGGGTGCGCATGCACGCGGACACCTACGGCATTGACGAGGAGTTTTACAAGAAGGACGATATCCACATCCACGTGCCGGAGGGCGCGGTGCCCAAGGACGGCCCCAGCGCGGGCGTGACGATCACCACGGCGATGGTCAGCGCGCTGACGGGTCGGGCGGTCCGCCAGGATGTGGCGATGACCGGCGAAATTACGCTGCGCGGCAGGGTGCTGCCCATCGGCGGCGTCAAGGAGAAGATCCTGGCGGCGTACCGCGCGGGTATCCGCACCCTGATCCTGCCCAGGGAAAATGAAAAGGACCTGGAGGAAGTCCCGCCGTATGTGCTCAGCACGTTCCGTATCGTTTACGCGGAGACCATCTCCGACGTGCTCAGCGAAGCGCTGGTAGCGGAGTGAACGGGCATGGAAATCGAACGCGCGGAGTTTATCACCAGCCTGCCGGCGTACCGCGATTTTCCGGGCATCGGGCTGCCGGAGGTAGCGTTTGCCGGCCGGAGCAACGTCGGCAAGAGCTCCCTGCTCAACAGCCTGACCAGGCGCCGGGGCCTGGCCAAGGTCAGCGCGACGCCCGGCAAAACCAGGCTGATCAACGTATTCCGCGTCAATGACGCGTTTCATCTGATCGACCTGCCGGGCTACGGCTACGCACAGGTGGACAAAGGGGAAAAGCGCCGCTGGGGCGAAATGATGGACGGCTACTTCAGCCGGTCGTCCGCGCTCAGGCTGACGCTGCACCTGGTCGATATCCGGCACGCGCCGACGCGGGACGATATGACCATGAATGCGTTCCTGCGGGACAACGGACTGCCGTTTTTTGTGATCGCGACCAAGCTGGACAAAATTTCCCGCGCGCAGCGGCTCAACTGTCTGACCCTGCTGTACCGGACGCTCAGCGTGCAGCCCTGGCAGGTGCTGCCCTACAGCTCGCAGTCGGGCGAAGGACGGGATGCGCTGCTGGCGCTGCTGGAAAAAACGATGGCCCCGGAGGCCCAAGCATCGGACTGAACCGGCTTTTTTGCGCCGGAGGCGCATGAACACCATACCAATCAAGAAAAAGGAGAGCGCGCTATGAAAATGTTTATGGACCGGGATTTCCTGCTGAATACCGAGACCGCCAGGACGCTGTACCACGAAGCGTCGGAAAACTGCCCTATCATCGACTACCACTGCCACCTGAGCCCGCGCGAAATCTATGAGGACATCCGCTATGAGAACATCACCCAGGTGTGGCTGGGCGGCGATCATTACAAGTGGCGGCTGATGCGCAGCGCCGGCGTCCCGGAAAAATACATCACAGGGGACGCGCCGGACGAGGAAAAATTCGCGCAGTATGCCCGCGTCCTGGGACGGTCCATCGGCAATCCGCTGTATCACTGGAGCCACCTGGAGCTGCGCCGCTTTTTCGGCTATGACGGCATCCTGAATGAGAAGACCGCGCCGGAAGTGTGGAAGCTGGCGAACGCGAAGCTGCAGAGCGAAGGCTATACCAGCCGCGGTCTGATCATGATGAGCCATGTGGAAACCATCTGCACCACCGACGACCCTGTGGACAGCCTGGAATGGCATGAAAAGCTCGCCGCGGACCAGACCTTCCCCGTGACGGTGCTCCCGGCCTGGCGGCCCGACAAGGCCATGAACCTCGAAAGCCCCGCGTGGCCGGACTATCTGAAGCAGCTGAGCGAGGCTTCCGGCGTCAGCGTGACGTCGTTTGCCGCGATGAAAGAAGCGCTGCACCGCCGCCTGGATTTCTTCGCGGCGCACGGCTGCGCGCTGAGCGACCATGCCCTCAATTACGTGATGTACGCGCCGGCGGAGGACGCGGAGGTCGAACGTATCTTCGCCGCCCGTCTGAACGGCGCGCTCCCGACGGCGCAGGAGGAGGCGGTCTTCAAGTTTGCGTTCATGTCCGCGATGGCGGCCGAGTATCATGACCGCGACTGGGCGATGCAGCTGCATTATGGCTGCCGGCGCAACCTGAACCCGGTCATGTTCCGTAAGCTCGGGCCGGACACGGGCTTCGACTGCGTGGACAACAGCGCCCCCTCGGCCGAAACGGCGGCCTTCCTCGGCGCGCTGGAGGACCGGAACGCGCTGCCCAGGACGATCCTGTACAGCCTGAATACCAATGACAACGCCGCGATCGATTCCATCCTCGGCTGCTTCCAGAACGACGTGGCGGTCGGCCGCATCCAGCACGGCTCGGCCTGGTGGTTCGACGATCACTTTGACGGCATGTCCGATCAGCTCCGGTCGCTGGCCAACCGCGGCTATCTGGCGGGCTTCATCGGCATGCTGACGGACAGCCGGTCCTTCCTCAGCTATCCGCGCCATGAGTACTTCCGCCGCATTCTCTGCCGCATCTTCGGCGAATGGGTGGAACAGGGCTTCTTCCCCGAGGATATGGACACGCTGAAGGAAATCGTGCGCGACATCAGCTACGGCAACGCCAAGCGCTACTTCCATTTTGCGCAAAAAGGATGCTGAGCGGCATGCTGAACATCTTCGTATGCATCAAGCAGGTGCCTGCGACCAACAAGGTCCAGGTGGATGAAAAGACCGGCGTGCTGAAGCGCAGCGGGGTCGCGGGCAAAATGAACCCGTACGACCTGTTCGCGCTGGAGACGGCCCTGCGGCTGAAGGCGGAGCACGGCGGCACGGTGACGGTGGGCACCATGGGCCCGCCGCAGGCGCAGGCCGTGGTGCGCGAGGCATACATGATGGGCGCGGACGAGGGCTACGTGTTCTCGGACCGCCGGCTGGGCGGCGCGGACGTGCTGGCGACCAGCTATACGCTGTCGCAGGCGATCCGCAGCGTGGGCGATTTCGACCTGATCCTGTGCGGCAAGCAGACCACGGACGGGGATACCGCACAGGTCGGGCCGGCCATCGCCGAGCACATGGGCATCCCGCACGCGGCGTGGGTGACCCGGCTGACTGTCTCTGGCGACGGCGTGGACGCCGAGCAGCAGCTGCAGGACGTGATCGAAACGGTGCACATGCCGTTCCCGTGCCTGGTCACGGTCGAGCAGGACATCTTCATGCCCCGGCTGCCGTCGCTGAAGATCGCCCGGGAAATCACGGACAAGCCCATCCACGTCCTGGGGCTGGACGCCTTTCTGGACACGGATGAGAATCATTACGGCCTTTCAGGCAGTCCCACGCAGGTCGAGCGGATCTTCCCGCCGGACAACGACGTGAAGCACGAAATCTGGGAAGGCGCAGACAGCGCGGACCGCCTGGGCGATCTGCTCAGGCAGTGGAAATTCGTGTAAGGGGGACGGCGGAAATGGCGAAAATCGCGGTATTGGAGCGTAAATGCACCGGCTGCGGCGTGTGCGCGGGCAGCTGTCCCTTCGGCGCGATCGAAATGAAGGCCGGAAAGCCGGAGCTGAACGCGGCGTGCAGGGTGTGCGGCGTGTGTGTGAAGGCATGCCCTGAGCAGGCGATCCTGCGCCTGGAAACGAAGACCAATGACGTGGACAAGGCGGCGTGGCGCGACATCCTGGTGTTTGCGGAGGTCAGCGGCGGACGGCTGCATCCGGTGTCGCTGGAGCTGATCGGCAAGGGACTGGAGCTGGCGAAGAACGTCGGGTACCAGGTCAAAGCGGTGCTGGTGGGACACGGCGTGAGCGCCTTCGCGGAGGAGCTGCGGCACTACGGCGTCTCTGAGGTCGCGGTGTATGACGATCCGGCGCTCGGGTATTTCCGCGCGGACGCTTACGCGGCGTGTGTGGAGGATTATATCCGCAGCGTGAAGCCGTCGGTGGTCCTCGTCGGCGCGACGTCGCTGGGGCGCTCGCTCGCGCCGCGGCTGTCGACGCGCTTCCATACGGGCCTGACGGCGGACTGCACCCGGCTGGAGCTGCGCGAAAACACGGACCTGGTGCAGATCCGCCCGGCCTTCGGCGGCAATATCATGGCGCAGATCATCACCACGCATACGCGCCCGCAGTTTGCCACAGTGCGCTACAAGGTGATGAACGCGCCGGCGCGGAACGCGGAAGCGTCCGGAACGGTGCTCGTCAGGAAGCTGCCCAAGCGGGTGTCGGAGTGCAGGGCGACATGCGTGAGCGTAACGCCCGTCCCGGCGAAGAAGAGCATCTCGGACGCCGAGGTGCTGGTCGTGGGCGGCCGCGGCCTTCAGAAGGAGGCCGACCTGGATATGGTGCGCGAGCTGGCGCGGCTGCTGCACGGCGACTGGGCGACGACGCGCCCGCTGGTGGAAAAGGGATGGAATACCAATGACCGGCAGATCGGGCTGTCGGGGCGCACGGTGCGGCCGCGGCTGATCATCACCTGCGGCGTGAGCGGGGCGATCCAGTTCACGGCTTGCATGAACGGCAGCGAGCATATCATCGCGATCAACAGCGACCCCTCGGCGCCGATCTTCGATGTGGCGCACATCGGGATCGTGGGCGATCTGTATGACATCGTTCCTGCGCTCATCAAACAGCTGAAGGAGGCGCGGGCATGAAAACGTACCATCGTGTCACGGAGCAGGATCTGGCGGTTTTCCGCGGACTGCTGCCCGGACGGGTATTCGCGGGGGAGGAGATCTCTCCGGACTACGACCACGACGAAATGACGGAGTACGGCCACTATATGCCCGAGGCGGTGCTGCAGGCGCTGAGCGCGGACGAGGTCAGCGCCGTGCTGCAGTACTGCAATGAACACCTGATCCCCGTGACGCCGCGCGGCGCGGGCACCGGGCTGTGCGGCGGCTGCGTGCCGGTGCAGGGCGGTATCGTGCTGAGCACTGAAAAAATGAAGCGCGTCCTGGAAGTGGACGTGCGCAACATGACCGCGACCCTGGAGCCGGGGGTGCTGCTGATGGAGTTCCCGAAGGCGCTGGAGGGAACGGGGCTGTTTTATCCGCCGGACCCGGGCGAGAAGACGGCGACGATGGGCGGCAACGCGATGACGAACGCGGGCGGCATGCGCGCGGTGCGCTACGGGGTCACGCGCGATTACATCCTGGGGATGCAGGTGGTGCTGGCGGACGGCAGCGTGATCGAGCTGGGCGGGAAGACGGTCAAAACCTCGTCGGGGTACAGCCTGATCGACCTGATGATCGGGTCAGAGGGAACGCTGGGGTTCCTGACGCGGCTGACGGTCAAGCTGGTGCCGGAGCCGAAGGTGAACCTGTCCCTGCTGATCCCATTCGACGACCTTGACGCGTGCATCGGCGCGGTGCCGAGGATCCTGGGATGCGGGTGCGATCCGACGGCGGTGGAATTCATGGAGCGGGAAGTGATCGCCTGCGCGGAAACGTACCTGGGCAAGCAGTTCCCGGACGTCAGCGCGAATGCGTACCTGCTGGTGCGCCTGGACGGTCCCAGCGCGGAGGCGCTGCAGCCGGCCATCAGCCAGCTGACGGACCTGGCGCTGGAGATCGGCGCGAAGGACGTGCTGCTCGCGGATACGGACGAGCGCAAGGAATCGATCTGGAATGCGCGCGGCGCGTTCCTCGAAGCGATCAAGAATTCGACCACGGCGATGGACGAATGCGACGTGGTCGTGCCGCGGGATCAGATCCCCGTGTTCGTGCGGCGGATGATGGAGATCGCCGCTGAAGCGCGCGTCCGCATCCGCTCGTTCGGACACGCGGGGGACGGCAACCTGCACATCTATGTCTGCCGGGACGAGCTGCCGCAGGCGGCGTGGCGGGAAACGGTGACGGCGGTGATGGACCGGCTCTACGCTGAGGCGCGCGCGCTGCGCGGCGAGGTCAGCGGTGAGCACGGCATCGGGCACGCGAAAAAGGCCTACCTCCGGGAGAGCGTGGGTGAGCGCCAGATCGCGCTCATGCGCGGCATCAAGGAAGTATTTGATCCCAATGGCATCCTGAATCCGGGCAAAGTGGTCGGTTAAACGGGCGTCCGCCGCCCCTGATCTGGGGTGGCGGACGCAAGGACGGAAGGGACATGGGCAGAAAGGCGATATTTTTTGACATTGACGGCACCCTGATGGACGAAACCAGCCAAATCCCGGACAGCGCGTGCCGCGCGATCCGTGAAATGAAGGCGGCGGGCCACGCGGTGCTGATCTGCAGCGGGCGCTCCAAGGGATACATCTTTCACGAGGGGCTGCTCAGCCTGGGGTTTGACGGCATCGTCTCCGGCGCCGGCGCGATGGTCGAGGTGAACGGACAGACGCTGTTTGCCCGCCTGGCGACGCAGGCCTCGCTGCTTCGCGCGGTGGAAACGGGCCGCGCGTACGGCTACGCATCGCTGCTGGAGGGCAATCACTGTCTGTACCTGGATCGGGACGCCTTTCTTCCCTCGCCGTATATCGACAAGCTCTTCCGGGAGCTCGGCGAGCGCGCCCGGCCGCTGGCCGAAACGGTGGGCCAATGGCGGGACGTGCCCAAGCTGAGCATGATCGCGGTCGGCGAGCCCCATCCTGAGCAGGTGGCGACTGCGCTCAGGGACGAATGGGGCGTGATCGTCCACATCCCTGAGGTACTGGAGCTGGTGCCGCGCGGCATCGACAAGGGCACGGGCCTGCTGATGGCGCTGCGGGCGCTGGGCATCCCGAAGGAAGACAGCGTCGTCTTCGGCGACGGCGCGAACGACGAGGCCATGTTCAGGGAAGCGGGCGTGAGCATCGCCATGGGCAATGGCGCGCCGTCTCTGCGGTCGCGGGCGGATTACGTCACGTCCGGCCTGTGGGAGGACGGCGTCTGGCGGGCCTGGCAGTGGCTGAAAGGTCAGGAAGCATGAGCGGTCATACGCGTGATATGACCCGCGGTCCCGCGGCCGGGCACCTGGTCGCGTTCGCGCTGCCGCTGATGGCCAGCAACTGGATGCAGCTGATGTACAACGCGGTGGATACGGTGCTGGCCGGACGGTTTATCGGGCAGAACGCGCTGGCGGCGGAGGGCATCGCCGCGCCGGTCATGAACCTGGTCATCCTGGGGGTGAGCGGGCTGTGCACAGGCGCGGGCGTGCTGATGAGCGAGCATTTCGGCGCCGGCCGGCTGGATGAGCTGCGCAAAACGCAGGGCGGGCTGATGCGCTTCGGCCTGCTCGCCTCGCTGACGCTGATGGTCCTGGGCTGGTGCTTCGCGCCGGTGCTGATGCGCGCGCTCCGCTGTCCGGAAGAGCTGACGGAGATCGCGGTGACGTATATCCGCCTGACCTTCCTCGGCACGCCGTTCGTGTGCGTATACAACGCGCTGGCGGCGGGACTGAAAAGCGCGGGCAACACCCGCGCGCCATTGCTGTTTGTAACCGTGTCGGCCGTGTTCAACGCTGCGCTGGACGCGTTTTTGCTGGGCGTGCTGCATTTCGGAATCGTCTGCAGCGCGCTGACGACGGTCGCCGCGGAGGCGCTGAGCGCCGTGCTGGCGATGCTGTACACCCGCAAAAAGGTGAGCGCGCTTTGGCCGGCCGCCGACGATTTCAGGCGCGATCCGGCGCTGCTGAAGCGGCTGTTTCAGTACGGCGCGCCGGCGGCGCTGCAGCAGGCGATCCAGCCGGTGGGCAAGGTGCTGATCCAGGGCCAGGTCAACGCGCTGGGCGTCAGCGCGATCGCCGCTTACAATGCGGTGACGCGCATGGACGACTTTGCCTGTATTCCGGAGCAGAGCCTCGCGGCGGGCATTTCCACGTGGATCGCGCAGAACCGCGGCGCGAACAGGCCCGAACGGGTGCGCCGCGGGTTTTCGGTCGGCATGGCGCTGGAGATCGCTTACGGCGTGCTGATCGCGGGGCTGGCGTATCTGCTCAGGGATCCGCTGGTGCGCCTGTTCGTACAGCCGGAGGACGCCGCTCAGGTGGTGCCCATCGGCGTCAGCTATCTGTCGCTGATGGCGTGGCTGTACCTGCTCCCGGGACTGACCAACGGCGTCCAGGGCTTTTTCAGGGGCATGGCGCGGTTCAGGGTCACGGTGCTGGCGACGCTGACCCAGGTCACGCTCCGCTTTGCCTTCACCTGCCTGCTGACGCCGACGATGGGGATCCGGGGGATCGCGGCGGCCTGCGGCATCGGCTGGACGGCCATGCTGCTGCTGGAGATACCGCTCTGCTGCCGCGCCATCCGGCGCGCCGGCGCAAAATAATTTTTCCCGGATGCAGGAAAAGCAATTCCTGCTTCGTCTGTATCTGTGAGGAGGTGCTGCCATGCGGTGGAGAACCGCACTTGCGCTGGCCTGTGTGCTGGCGCTGCTGTCGACGTCCTGCCTGGCGTTCAGCGATACGCTGGACGCGATGAACGGCTTGGACGCGCTGACGCTCAGGCTCAGCGGCTTCAGCCTCATCCAGATCAACGGCGCGCAGGCCGGGCAGGAAATGATCAACCGCGCGCTTTCTCCGCTGAGCGCCGAGGTCGCCGTGGACGCGGAGACAGCCAGGCTGGCCCTCCTCAATGACGGCGCCGAGCTGGCCGCCCTGCGGCTGCCTGCCTCAGCGTGGCCTGATACGGGGACATGGCCGCATGCCGCGCTCCGGCGGGTGCTGAACGAAGCGCTCCCCGCGCTGTTTGACGCCTGCCTCCCGGAGGAGGAACTGACGCCGGAAGCGCGGATGGCGACGGTCAGAAACCTGCCCACGAGCATACAGCGGACGACCCTGACGGTCACGCCGGCGCAGTTCGGCCAGGCGGAGGGGGCGCTGGCCCCGTTTCGGACGGCGTTCGCCGCGATGTGCGCGCACCTGCCGTACGCGGACGCGCTCAACGCCTGGGTTTCCGCACTGACGGCGGAGTCCGACCTGACGCTGAAACGGCTGGAGGACGCGGACGGACGCGCGGTGGCGTGGTCGCTGAGCGGGCGCATCTCCAGCGGCGGGCAGGACGTGCGGAAGCTGACCTTTACCGGCGGCATCGACGGTATGAACGCCTATGTTTCCCTGAAGCTGCCCGCGCGCTCAGGGAAGAACAGTTTTGAGCTGACCGTCGACCTGAAGGACAAGCCCGGCAAAAAGAAAAACACTTGGTCCGGCACGGTCAGCCTGAAGCGCGTCCTGAACGGGGAAAGCTGGACGATCAGGGACACGGTCAGCCTGACCGACGAGCATGCCGGGGAGGAGCGCCTGACGGGCAGCGTGAAGCGGGAGTCTGTAACGGACGGCATCAAAACCGTCTGGACCGCCGCGCCGGACCTTCGGGGCGAAAACGGGCGCCTGGCCGGCACGCTGAAGGTGACCAAAAAACACGCGCAGACGCAGGTCTGGCAGGCGTCGGCCGCGGTGAGCCTGTCACCAGGCGCGTCGACGGCGGCAGCGGCGGCGGACAGTGTGTCCGCGTTTGCCGCGGCGCTGACGGACGCCTGGATACGCTTCAGGGCTTCGCTCCCGGCGGACGGCCAGCGGCTGCTGGATCACGTATTCCGCTCAGACGCGTGGCTGAATGGGACTTCGGCGCCCGTGGCGCCGATCGATGAATAGCAGGGAGGCGATTCTGATGTTGAAGAGAACGGTAGCGATCTGTGTGTGCCTGGCGCTGCTGCTGTCCGCCGCCGTGGCGGAAACCAACCAGCTGAGCAAGCTGAAGGGACAGTGGCGCAGCTCGGCGTTCCGCGGCACGGTGACCAGCGAACTGTCCGGCGATATGTCCGGGCTGACCGGCGATACGCTGTGGCAGACGCTGAAGGCGCTGGCGGACGGCTATCAGCTGGAAATCACGCATACGGTCATGAGCGCGTCGAACGATGACGGCGACGAAACGGTGCTGATCCTGACAGACAAGGCGGGGGAGGAGGCGGGCAGGATCAATATCCTGACCGACGCTTCGGGCGTGGTGTACCTGCAGTCCGAGCTCCTGAACGACAGCGGGCTGTATTACGCGTTCGACAGTGGCTTTGACTGGTCCACCCTTCTGCTGCCCGGCGAAAACGGCTGGCCGTCGCTGCTGCACGTGCTGCTCGAGGTCAGCCGCGCCAGCAAATCCTGGCAGGACCGGGCGAAGCCGTATATGGAGCAGATGTCGCTGAACATTTCCCGCTGGCTGCAGAACCACGCCACGACCTCCACCGAGGTGGAGGTGGACGGGACCTATGTCACCACCATGAGCTATGAGATTCCCGCGACGGATGTCCTGCAGGAAACCAGACAGGTGCTGGCGGACTTCTTTCACAACAGGGAGCTCCTGGCCGTGATGGCGGACATCATGACCGCGGACGAGCAGGCCGCGTATTTGCAGTCCGGTTCTGTCCTGACGTTTCTGCAGATGCTGGACAATGTCAAGCTGACAGGTACCATCCTGGCGCGGCGCCAGTTTGAAACGACGTCCGGCCGCCTGCTGTATGACAGCATCACCATTCCTTGCCCCGAATCGCTGCCTGTGCGCTCGTTCATACTGACTCATGTGCCTACGGCGGCGGAGGGCGAGCTGTGGCAAATGTCCCTGACGCTGGACGCGGAGCGCCTGAATGTCGCGGTCGACCAGGACCTGAGGCTGGATGTGACGGCGCAGAATACTGACGAGGACGTATGGACCGGCTCCGTGCTGGCCATCCTGCCTGGCTCGACGGACCCGGAGGCGCTCAACCAGGAGGATCAGACGCTGTTCTCCTGCGCCTATAACCTGAACGCGCCTGCGCCAAAGGATACCAACGATTATTATCAGAGCCGCTACGAACGCCGCTACGAGGCCACCCTGGTGGTCAAGCCGGATGTGGGGATGGGGCTGCCGTCGTTCAGCGTTGGCGGGCAGTTTGTCGCCTATTCCAAGAGCTCCTCGGCCGGGAGCATCAGCTATGTGGACGCCGACCTGACCCTGACCGACCTGGACGAGG
This sequence comes from uncultured Clostridia bacterium, assembly GCA_946536315.1. Classification (GTDB taxonomy): domain Bacteria; phylum Bacillota; class Clostridia; order Christensenellales; family Aristaeellaceae; genus UBA4246. The sequence continues at coordinate 14,431 of CAMNEH010000023.1, read as the reverse complement.
AGGGCGGCGTCAGCCTGAAGCTGGAGGGCAGAACGACGCAGCGCTGGGTGCCGACCATGCTGGCCGACGCGCTTTCCGCCGCGCTGCGCCTGGATATGATGAACGCTCAGAGCCGGCTGGAGCTGCTGTCGGAAATGCTTGGACATTTGACGCAGACGCTGAGCGCGAAACTGAAACTGCCGTAAAGGAGCGACAAGTATGAGCAGATTGGGGGACCTGATCCGGCTGGAGCGCACGCGCCAGAAGCTGACCTACAAGCAGGTGGCGCGCAAGTGCGGCGTCAGTGAAAAATACCTGGAGGAGGTCGAATCCGGCCGCCGGATCATCCAGGACGAGCAGGCGCGGCGCATCCTGAGGACCATGGGCATGAAGCAGCAGACCGAGGCGGATTTCACCCTGGACGATATTGCCGCGACCGTGGATCTGCAGAGCGCTGTGCCCTCCATCGCCCAGGCGGCCGAGCGCAAGCTGACCAAGAAGGAAAAGCGCGAGGGCACGGAGGAAGACGCTTCCGGGACGGTCGCGGGCTCCATCTGGCTGGACGCGCTGGCGGGCGTGCTGAAGCACGTGCCGGTGATGAACGCGGCCATGAAGGAGGTCGGCCACCGGCTGCTGCCGATCACCAACGGCAAGATCGAAGGCGCGAATCCCGATAAGGTATATTACCTGATGGCGCCGGACAACGACCTTCGCGGCTTCCGCGTGATGAAGGGCGATCTGCTGCTGGTGGTTCCGGCGCAGGCGCCGGTGGACGGCGCGATCATGGTGCTGGACACGCCTTTTGGCAAGATCATACGGAAAACCGTCGCCATGCCTAACTTTCAGGTCATGCTGCAGAAGTTTGACCAGGCCTGCGAGAGCGAAATCAAAAACCTGAACGCCATTACCTGCGTCGGGCGCTGCGTCCGCCTGGAGGCGGAGCTATAACGCTTCCGGCGCCGCGGCGCATGCCGGAGGCAGAAAAGGGGAATCGACATGAATCAGCGTTACCTGCTCGCCCTGGACCAGGGCACGACCAGCTCCCGCGCGGTCCTGTTCACCAAGGAAGGCCAGATGGTGTCCTCCGCGGCGTTTGAGTTCAAGCAGCACTATCCCCAGCCCGGCTGGGTGGAGCATGACCCGCAGGACATTCTGACCACGCAGATCGAGGCGCTCAGGGCGGCGGTGCGCCAGTCGCAGATCGACCCGAAGGAGATCGCGGCCATCGGCATCACCAACCAGCGCGAGACCACCCTCGTGTGGGACCGGATGACCGGCCAGCCCGCGTACAACGCGATCGTCTGGCAGTGCCGGCGAACGGCGGATATGGTGGACGACCTCAACCGGGAAGGTCACGCGGACCTGATCCGGCGGAAAACCGGCCTCAAGCCGGACGCCTATTTTTCCGCGACGAAGCTGCGCTGGCTGCTGGACCACTGCGGCCTGCAGCAGGCGGCGGAGGCTGGCAGGTACTGCTTCGGCACAGTGGACAGCTGGCTGGCCTGGCACCTGGTCGCGGGACATCCGCATGTCACCGACGCGACCAACGCGTCGCGCACCATGCTGTACAATGTGCTGACGCAGGACTGGGACGAGGAGCTGCTCAGCCTGTTCAATATTCCCCGCGCGATGATGCCGCGGGTCTGTGATTCCGCCGAGCTTATCGGCCTGCTCAATGAGGATATCCTGGGGGTGCCGATCCCCGTGGCGGCCATCGCGGGCGATCAGCACGCCGCGCTGTTCGGGCAGGCCTGCTTTGATCGCGGAATGGTCAAAAATACCTACGGTACCGGCTGCTTTATGCTGATGAATATCGGCGACACCTTCCGCCTGTCGGAGCACGGCCTGCTGACCACGACCGCCTGGCGCCTGAACGGCCGGCCGACCTACGCGCTGGAGGGCAGCGTGTTCATCGGCGGCGCGGCCATCCAGTGGCTGCGGGATGAGCTGGGCATGATCCGCACCGCGGCGGAGTCCGAGCAGCTGGCGCAGGAAATCCCCGATAACGGCGGCGTATACCTGGTGCCCGCGTTTACCGGCCTCGGCGCGCCGTACTGGGATATGTACGCGCGGGGCACCATCGTCGGCCTGACGCGCGGCAGCGGCCGCCGGCATATCGTCCGCGCCGCGCTGGAATCCATCGCCTATCAGTCCAACGACCTGCTGCAGGCGATGGCGCAGGACAACGGCGGTCTGCCGCCGGCGCTGCGCGTGGACGGCGGCGCGAGCGCGAACCGGTTCCTGATGCAGTTCCAGGCAGACCTGATGCGCCTGCCCGTCCAGCGCCCCGCCGTGCTGGAGACGACCGCCCTCGGCGCGGCGCTGCTCGCCGGGCTGGCGGTGGGCCTGTACGCATCCCTGCCGGAAACCGCGCAGGGCTGGCATGTGGCGGATACGTTCACGCCCGCCCTGCCCGCGGCGGACAGCCAGCGCCTGCTGGATGGCTGGCGCGGCGCCGTGCGGCGCACGCTCAGCGAAGCGTGAGGAAGGTCCGGTATGAAGGCGCTTCTGACCAAATACCGGGCGCTGATCCTTTACGCTGTGTTCGGCCTGCTGACCACGCTGATCAATACCGCGGTCTACGCGCTGTGTTATCATGATTTAGGCATTCCGAACGTCGCGTCCACGATCATCGCCTGGGTGCTTGCCGTCATCTTCGCGTATATCACCAATAAGCTGTGGGTGTTCGACAGCAAACGCTTTGACCGCGCGACGCTGGCCCATGAGATCCCCACCTTCTTCGGGGCCAGGGCGGCGACCGGCGTGCTGGATGTCGCCATCATGTACCTGGCAGTGGATGTGTGCCATGGTCCGTCCACGGTTTGGAAGCTGCTCAGCAACGTGGTGGTCATCATTCTGAATTATGTGGCCAGTAAGCTGGTCATTTTCAAACAAAAATAAGGGAGGGCCGGCATTTTGCCGGCCCTCCGCCTGTCGGACGGCAGCGCAGGGTCATTTGCCGTTCTGGATCAACGCGGTGGCAATGTTGATGGCCTGGTCCGAGCAGCGCTCGAGGTCCGTGCACATATCGGTGAAAATGACGCCGCCCAGCGGATCGCAGGTGGTGGACATCAGGCGGTCCACATGGTTCTGGATGTACTGCTCCTGCATGTCGTCCACCCGCTGTTCCAGCGCCTCCGCGCGCGGCAGCAGGTCGAACTTCTCCGTTTCGAATACCTTCATGGAGATGTCCAGCGTTTCCAGCACAGCGTCGCCCATCGAGCGGAGCTCCTTCATCGCGGGCTCTGAAATGGCCGCCTTGGCGTTGGCCAGGCGCTCGCCGAACTCGACGATGTTCTCCGCGTGGTCGCTGATGCGCTCAAAGTTGGAAACCACGCGCACCATCCTGGACAGCCGGAACACGTCGTGGTCGGACAGCTGCAGGCTGCGCAGGGTCACCAGCTTGTCACTGATCGCGTGGTCCAGGTAGTCGACGGTTTTCTCACGCTCCAGCACCTGGGTGAGCAGTTCGCCTTTCGACGTATCGAAAAAGTAGTTGAGCGCCGCTTCGAGGTTTTCCCGGGCGATCCTGCCCATGCGGATGACCTCCAGCATGGCCTGCCGCAGCGCGACAGAGGGCACGCTCTTTTCCGCGTTCACCAGGTAAACCAGCTTCTGCTCTTCCAGCGCGAGCTGCTCGCTGGCACCCAGCGGCACGCTCTTTTCCGCCAGCCGGACGATCCAGCGCGCAAACGGGGAAATCACCAGCACGGAGAAGATGGCGAAGATCGTGTGCGTGTTGGCGATCTGACGGCCGACGTCGCCGGGGGAAAGGTCGCGTATCCAGCCTGTGACGCCTGGGAATACCGCAAGAATGAGCATCAGCAGCGCCGCGCGGATCAGGTTAAAATACAGGTTCAGCAGCGCTGTCCGTTTCCCGTTTGTACCGGTGCTCAAAGAGGCCAGCAGGTTGGGGGTCACCGAACCGAGCGCCGCGCCGATGATCAGGTAGACACATTGTTGATAGGTCAGCAGGCCCTCGACCGCGAACGCCTGAAAGATGACCACAGAGGATGAGGAGCTTTGCAGCAGCGCCGTGAACGCGACGCCGAACAGCATGGCCGCCAGCGGATTCGACAGTGCGGCGAGAATGTTTTTAAAATCCTCGCTTTCCGACAGCGGCGCGATGGAGGTCTTGATCATCCCGATGCCGACAAACAGCATCCCGAATCCCAGGATGACACTGCCCACGTGCCGGACGAACTCTTTTTTGAGAAACAGGTACATCACGCAACCGGTGAAGATCAGCAGCGGCGCCAGCGCAGTCAGATTGAAGGCGGTGATCTGCGCGGTGATCGTGGTGCCGATGTTTGCGCCCATGATTACGTCCATCGCGGGCAGCAGCTGCATCAGCCCGGAATTGACGAAGCCGATCACCATCATATCCGTCGCGGAGGAGCTTTGAATCAGCACTGTCACCACGATGCCGATCAGCACGGCCATCGCCTGCCGGTTCGTCACGCGCTCCAGAATATCGCGCAGCTGATCTCCGGCGGCCTTTTTGAGCCCGCTCGACATGACGGTCATGCCGTACAGGAACAGGCCCACGCCGCCCAACATAGAAATTACGTCCCAGATAGTCAATTGAATTCTCCTTCTCAGATCATAGCGGGCTGACGTCCCGGCGCCCGCCTGGTGGGGACACAAAATTTCCCTTATACATTATAACAGCGACGTGAGCCGTTGTACACCCTTTTTCGTATTTTTGCGGTGTTGGTCACTGTTCATGGAGTGAACACTGACCAGCGCTGATCCGTCCTGATGAGGGAATTGTAAATATATTTGCCCAAATGCGCCCGGCTATGATATAATGATTCTGTACCCTGTCAGCGCATTTCCCGGGGAAACCGGGTGAAAGGGAGGGAACCCATCTTGCTGAGATCAGGACTCAGGCGCCTGCTGTGCCTGTTGATCACATTCATACTGCTGGGCACCGCCGCCATGGCGGCCTATGCCACGCTTCGCGTGGGCGACCGGAGCGAGGCGGTCCTCGAAATGCAGAACGCGCTGAACGCGCTGGGTTACCAGATCACCGCGGACGGCATCTTCGGCAGGAACACCCGCGCGGCAGTGCTGGCCTTTCAGAAGGACTATGGACTGAAGGCCGACGGCCTCGCGGGCGACAAGACCCTGTCGCTCCTGTACGCGATGGCGGGCGGCGGTACGTCATCTGTCCCCGGACAGGCGACACAGAGCCCCGCAGCAAGCGCGCTCAAGGCGCGGGTGGAAACGCCGCTGGGCGGCACGCTGACGCTGCGCGAGCTGCGCAAAACGACCTCCAGCGCGCTGGCGCTGATTCCCAACCTGACCATCCTGACAGTCACGGAGCGCGGCAGTACCTGGTGCACGGTTTCGTTTTCCGGGATGACGGGCTATGTGCTCACCAAATACCTGAACTTCAATTATTATAACCAGCCGGTCGTTACCCCGACCGCCACGCCCGCGCCCGTTCCGGCCGGCGCGGTGACAGCGGCCGTATCCACCAGCAATGGCGGCGGTCTGAACCTGCGCGCCTACGCCGAATCTAACGCGAAGGTGCTGGCAGTGATCCCCAATGGCGCGCGCGTGACCGTCACCGCCCGCGGCGCGGTATGGAGCGCCGTTTCCTATAACGGGCTCAGCGGCTATGTGATGACCGGGTATCTGGATTTCGGTGCCAGTCAGGCGACCACCGCGCCGACGGCGACGCCAGCGCCGACTGCGGCCGTGTACCTGACGGCGCGTATTTCCACCAACGGCAGCAACCTGAACCTGCGCAGCACGCCGTCCATGGGCGACAACATCATCACCTCCATCCCGAACGGCACATACGTGACGGTCACCCAGCGGGGGGACACCTGGTCCATGGTGATCAGCGGCAGCTATACCGGCTGGGTACAGACGCTGTATCTGGATTTCCTGACCGCCGCCGCCACGCCGGCGCCCGCCATCGCGACGCCCACGCCCGCGGCGTACGATCAGTCGGTGTTTTCGCGCACGCTCCGGCCTGGGTACTCGGGCAGCGACGTCGCCGCGCTGCAGGCCAGGCTGTTGACGTTGGGCTATCCCGTCCAGGTGACTGGGGTATATGACACGGCTACAGTGAGCGCCGTATCCCTGTTTCAGCGCCTGAACGGGCTGGGGCAGGACGGCGTCGCGGGCCCCAAAACGTTCACGGCGCTCAGCGCGCCGTCAGTGGTGGCGTATACAGGCAGCACGGCCGCTGCAGCCACGCCTGTGCCGACCGCCGTACCGGCGGCCACGGCGTCCAGCGGCAGCGGGTATGACACCTCGCTTTATCCCCGCACCCTGCGGCCGGGCTATACCGGCGACGATGTCAGCGCGTTCCAGACGCGGCTGGCCGCGCTCAATTACCCGCTGTCTGTGACCGGCGTTTACGACGATGCGACCACCGCCGCAGTCAAGATATTCCAGAAGCTGCACAGCCTGACCCAGGACGGGGTCGCCGGCCCCAGGACGCTGGCGATGCTCTATTCCGCCGGCGTGCTGACCTATACCAGCGAGGTCAGCGGCTATACCGCGATGCACATCTATTATGAAACGGACACCGCCGATTCGACAGCTGTCACGCGGATGCAGCAGGCGCTTTCCGCGCTGGGGTACCGCGTGAACGTGACCGGACGCTTTGACGAGCTGACGCATAACGCGGTCCAGCAGTTCCAGCTGCGCAACGGCCTGAATGTCAGCGGCGCCGCCGACGCCGCGACGCAGGCGTGCCTCTATTCCGGGCAGGCGCTTGGCGCGTCCGCCGCTTCCGCCCTGACCCTCGCGGCCACCGACGGGATCATGGCCGTACCGGATAAATCTCAGCTCAGCCTGCTGCACTGGTATAATGTCGTCAAGCCGCTGCTCAGGGCCGGGAACACGCTGAAAATCCTGAATCCTGCCAACGGCACCACGTGGAACCTGCGCGTCATGTCCTGCGGGCACCATTGTGACGCCGAGCCGCTGACGCTGACGGATACGCTGCTGATGAACCGTTCCTTCAGCAATACGACCAGCTGGATGGTGCACGCGGTGTACGTCCAGCTGCCCGATGGGCGGTGGACGATGGCCACCATGCACAACCGCCCGCATCAGAGCAGTACGATCACCAACAACGGGTTTGACGGGCATCTGTGCGTGCATTTCCTGCGCGACATGAGCGAGGCGCAGCAGAACGACCCGAACTATGGCGTGCAGAACCAGACCGTACTCCGCTCCGCCTGGCAGGCCCTGACTGGGGAGGTGGTTCAGTGAATCGGGAAAAGCACTCTGAAAAACGCATTCCCATTCTCTACGCCGTCCTGATCGTCATCGCGTTTCTGGTCATTGTCGGCATGGTGCTGCACCGGCAGCGCACTGACCTGAGAACGCTGGAACGCGTTTATCAGGAGGGCAATGCCGCGCGCATTCAGGCCCAGAACGAGCAGAGCGAAAAGCAGCGCGAGGTGAATATTTCCACCACCTCGGACTATATTGCCGAGCAGGCGCGGAAGAACGGCTACATGATGAAGGACGAAATTCACTTTGTGGTCAGCAATCCCGAGGTCCTGACGAACCGCGCGACCCTGGACGAAGCGGTGGTGGCGGCGGCAGAGCCGGAGGCCGGTGCGCCGGAAGCGCCGTCCGCCGGGACGGATGTCTCTGATCCTGCCGCGACATCTGAAAACATGGCGGAGGAGGCGACGGAACCATGAGCCTGGCGGCCATTGCCATCGGTTCCAATTCCACGCGCATGCTCGTTCGCCTGGATGACGGACGGGAATTTCGTGAGCGCGCATATACACACCTCTTTCTGGGGCTCGACGAGCGCCAGATGCTGACGGAAACGGCCATGGCCGACACTGCTCAGGCGATCTGCGCGCTGAAAACGTACGCGCAGGCCGTCGGCGCGGAGCAGATTCTGCTGTATGCCACCAGCGCCGTGCGTGACGCCGGGAACGCGGATGCGTTCGCCCGGCGTCTTTTCACGCAGACAGGCCTCAGGCTGACGATCATCACGGGCGAAATGGAGGCCCGGCTGGCGTTTGAGGCCGCCTCCGGCGGACGCCACTGCGCGGTGCTGGATATCGGCGGCGGTTCGACGGAGCTGACCTATGGCCAGCACAGCGTCGCTCAGTGCGCTGTCAGCGCGCAGGAGGGCGCCGTCCGGCTCAGCCGCGAGCGCGCGATCGGTGACGAGGCCGCCGCGCGGGAGACCATCGCCTGCCTGCGGGACCGCCTGCGCCGGGCATATCGCGCGCTGCTCGAACGGCCGACGCCGCCGGAGCTGGTGGGCATCGGCGGCACCTGCACTACCAGCGCTGCCGTGCTGCGCTGCACCCCCTCGCACGGCGAAGAGCTCGAGGGAGAATGGGTGCCGCGCGAATTCCTCATACAGCTGCTGCGCCGCATCCTGCCGCTGTCGCTGGAGCAGCGTGCCGCCATCCCCGGCATGTACGCCTCCCGCGCGGCGATCATGCCGCACGGCCTGTGCATCCTGCTGGCCGTCATGGACCTGACGGGGCACAGTGGCTTTCGCATGTCCACCCGCAATAACCTGGACGCGATCGTCGCGCGGAAGGGAATCATATAAACCGGAACGCAGCCCGAACGAAAACCGGCGGAAAAGCGGAAAAAAACTTCGGAAAATACCGCTTGACACCGCGCTGGTTTCGCGGTAAAATACTTCTCGGCTCTGAGGAGCTGTGCCGAAGACAGCTGGTGCGCTGACGCGCTTAAACACGCCCGCCGAGGTTTCAGAGGTCAGAAAGTGTCCGCGTACCCGCGCGCGTTTCGGATCCCTGTGCCTGACGCACAGGGGTCCTTAAATTTTCAGCCGGGATGAGGTGAAAGTAAGATGGGTAAGAATCTGGAGCTCAAGAAGCAGGTTGTCAGCGAAATCACCGAAAAGTTCAAGAACGCGCAGAGCGTGGTCGCGGTGCATTACAGCGGCCTGACCGTGGAAGAGGTCACCGGCCTGCGCGCGCAGTGCCGCGAAGCCGGCGTCGATTACTGCGTGCTGAAGAATACGCTGGTCCGCCGCGCGTTGGACGATATGGGCATTCATGGCTGGGACGACGTGCTGGAAGGCCCGACCGCTTATGCCTTCGGTACGAAGGACGCGGTGGCGCCCGCCAAGGTGCTGTGCGATTTTATCGACAAGGCGAAGAATGATCATATGTCCGTGAAGATCGGCCTGATGGGCGAAGAAATCATGGACGTGAACGCCGTCAAGGCGCTGGCCTCGCTGCCGAGCCGCGATGTGCTGCTGGCCCGACTGGTGGGCAGCCTGAATTCCTCCATCGCCAAGCTGGTGTACGTGCTGGACGCGATCCGCAAGCAGCAGGCTGGAGAAGAATAATTTTCCTAATCATTATCATTTCGATCAAAAAATTATTGGAGGAGAAATTCCATGACGCATGAAGAATTTATCAGCGCGATCGAATCGATGACCGTCATCGAACTGAACGATCTCGTGAAGGCGCTCGAAGAGAAGTTTGGCGTTTCCGCCGCCGCTCCCGTGGCCGTGGCCGGCGCCGGCGCTGCCGCTGCCGCCGCTCCTGTGGAAGAGCAGACTGAATTTGACGTCATCCTGAAGGATGCCGGCTCCGAAAAGATCAAGGTCATCAAGGCTGTCCGCGAGTATGTGTCCGGCCTGGGCCTGAAGGAAGCCAAGGAATTCGTTGAGTCCTGCCCGAAGCCCATCAAGGAAGGCGCGACCAAGGAAGAAGCCGAAAAGATCAAGGAAGCGTTCGCCGCTGTTGGCGCGACTGTCGAGATCAAGTAATTCCGGCGCAAGCTCAACCGTCCGCGGGGAAACCCGGGACGGTTTTTTGTGATGATTTCTGAAGATCCGGAGGTTTCCCGTGCGTCTGACTGCACTGAAGCTGAAAAATTTCCGTTCTTATGAAAATATCACCCTGACGCCGCCGGAAGGCATTACCGTCATCGCCGGGGAAAACGGCGCGGGCAAGACCAACCTGCTGGAGGCGGTGCACCTGTGCTGCCTGGGCCGTTCCCACCGCACGAATACGGACGCGGACATGATCCGCGCCGGTGCGGATACGGGGGGCGTGCAGCTGACCGTCGAGCGCAGGGACGGCACGCATGATACGGGCGTGCGCCTGTTTCAGACCCAGCGGCGCAAAAAGATCTGCTATGTCAACGGGAAAATCGCGCACCGCATCGGCGAGCTGATGGGGCACGCGACCTGTGTGATCTTCAGTCCGGAGGACCTGGGCCTGGTGCAGGAGGGGCCCAATGTGCGTCGCCGGTACCTGGACATGCTCCTGAGCCAGCTGCAGCCCGCGTATTTTTTCGCGCTTCAGCAGTACACGACCGCGCTGCGTCAGCGAAACGCTTTGCTCAAGCAGCCGGACAGCGCGGAGGTTCAGAGCCAGCTGGACATCTGGGACGAACAGCTGGCGCAGACCGCGGCGCCGCTGGTGCGCCTGCGCGCGCAGATGAGCGAGCGCCTGAGCGGGATGGCCGCCACGCACTACGCCGCCATCAGCGGCCGCCCGGAGGAAACGCTGCGCATTCGTTATGTGACGCAGCTGGGCGACCCGGAACCGGCCGAGCAGGCGCTTCGCCTGCTGCGGGAACGTCGGCGTGACGATTTTCGCCGTCTCTCGACCGGCGTCGGCCCGCACCGCGACGACCTGAGCCTGACGCTGAGCGGCGTCAGCATGCAGGCCTACGCTTCCCAGGGGCAGGCGCGGACGGCGGCCCTCAGCATGAAGCTGGCGGCCTTCGACCTGTTGACCGCCGAGCAGGGGGAGCCCCCGCTGCTGCTGCTGGATGACGTGCTGAGCGAGCTGGATCCCGCGCGCCGCCGGCGGCTGATCGACCGGATCCGCGGCGCGCAGGCGCTGCTGACCTGCACCGACGTCTCGGACCTGAACGGCGCCTCCCCGCAATGCGTCCTGCAGGTCGCGAACGGCGCTGTCAGCGAGAGGACGACGGCTGCTCTCTGAAAAACAGGGGATCAGCCCTTGACGCCGCCGGAGGTGAGTCCGGAAACCAGGTGCTTTTCGATCAGCATGAACAGGATGACTACCGGGATCGTCGCCAGCAGGGAAGAGGCGAACAGATAGTTCCACTGGATCATGGAAAACGCGGCGAACTGCGTGAGACCGACCGTGATGGGACGGTTGATGTCCGAATTGATCAGCACGGTCGAAATGGTGTATTCGTTCCAGGAATTGATGAACACGAAGATCAGCGTGGTCACGATGCCCGGCGCTGCCATCGGGAGAAGTACGCGAGTGAGGGCAGTCACGGAGTTGCAGCCGTCGATGCAGGCCGCCTGCTCCATTTCCGGAGAGATGGAAACGAACGTGCCGCGCAGCAGCCAGATGGCGAACGCCTGGTTAAACGCCGCGTTGACGAATACGAGACCGGCGAGCGTGTCGTTCATGTTCAGGTTGATCATCAGGCGCGAAATGCCCACCAGCAGCACGACGGGGGAAAACATCTGGCTCATGATCACAAAGCCCATGAACAGCCTGCGTCCCTTGAACCGCATGCGCGCCATGGCGTAGGCCGCCGGAATGCCGCACAGCAGCGCCAGGCACGTCGCGCCGGCGGACAGGATCAGCGAGTTGAGCAGGTACCTGAGCACGCCGCGGCCGAGAATATAGCTCAGGTTTTCCCACATCCAGCGTACGGGGAACAGGTACTGGAAATTGACGTCCGTCGCCTCGGCATCGGTGCGGAAGGCGCTGGTGAACATGATGACAAACGGATACAGGATGATCACGCACATGACGATGACGCTGGCGTACAGCAGCCCGCGCGTCACGCCGCGCGCGACCTGGCCGTCACGCACCAGCACCAGGCACAGCGCCATGCCGCACAGTACAGGCAGCTGCAGCCACCATTGCGGCAGCACGCTGGACACGGTGCTCTTCAGCAGCTGTGCAGTGTCCGCCCCGCCGGCGCCCTGGTAGATCAGCGCGTCGGCCGCGGTCAATATGCGGTCGCCGGGCGATGAGGCGACGCCGGCAGCGTACAGGCTGATCTGCCGGTGAATGATCACGTTGGTGTACAGCGCGAATACCACGGCAGCAACGCATGCGGCGAGCGCCAGCGCGATGGCCAGCCGGCGCAGCATCCGCGGGCTGCCCTTCACGTTCCGCCACGGGCTGTTCAGGGAGCCGGCACAGCCAAGCGCGCCGCAGAGCAGCGCCAGAGCCTCCAGCGCCAGCATCGCGATCAGCCATCGGGCGGAGGGAAAGCCGGCCTTCAGAAAGTCCCAGCCGGAGCAGAGGACCTCCTTGCTGACGGTAAAAATGATCAGCGAAGTCTTGTCGCCTTTGGAATTGAGGCGCTCGATGACCTCCTCGTGAATCTCCGTTTCAATGCCCCTGGCGCGGTAATCCGCCGCCAGGGCATCCACCTCCGCGCGGGCGGCCAGGTAGCGTTCGTCGCCGGTAAAGGTGTTGCCACTGCGCTTGGTATAGACGTTCGCTTCAAAATGGTAAATGGGCAGGGAAACCAGCACGGCGGAAAGGACCATGCACAGGAGGGCGCACAGCATGGCGCGCTGGTTCAGGCGTTTGGGCGTCATCACTCGTCCCCCTCCTTTCTCATGGTGAGGATCATGTAAACGCCCGCGCACACGCACAGGATGAGGAAACCGACGACAGAAAGCGCTGTCGCCGGACCCTTGCGCTGCTCTGAAAAGGCGAGCATGTACAGATAGGTGACCAGCGTATCCGTTTTATGGGCCGGCGCGCCGCGCGTAATGGTATAGATGATGGGGAACGAATTGAACACGTAGATGATGTTCAGCACGGTGCTCACGGTCAGCGAGGGACGCACCAGCGGCAGCGTCAGGTGGCGCAGCTTCTGCCCAAAGCCCGCGCCGTCGACCGTGGCGGCTTCATAGTAGCTGTCATCGATGGACTGCAGGCCGGCCAGCACGCAGAACGTCACAAACGGCACAGTGACAAAAATGCCGATGCCGCATTCCCAGACAAAGTCGATCACGTAGGTGGACCGCCAGTTGACCGATTGGGTGAGCATGCCCAGGTTGAGCAGCGTATTGTTCAGCGCCCCATACTCATAGTTGATGATGTATTTCCACACCGACGCCTGCACGACCAGTGTGGTCGCCCATGGAAACACCATAATGGAGCGGGCAATTTTCCGCCCGTGAAATTCGGCGTTCAGCAGCAGCGCCGCCACGATGCCCAGTAACGTCGAAATGCCGACAACCGAGACCACCCAGAACACCGTGTTCAGCATGACCGTGCCGAATTCGGGCGCCGTGACCGCGGTGATATAATTGCTCAGGCCATTGAACTGGCCGACCACGCCGGAGCGGCTGATCTCGCTGAAGGAGAGCTGAAATACGATACAGATCGGATACACCACAAAGATGCCCATCAGCAGGATGCTGGGCAGCAGCCACAGATAGGGTTCCCATTTGTGGCGGATTGGTATCTGGTTCACGGCTTCAATCTCCCTTCAGGATGATGGATCAGATGAATAACAACGCCGCACGGGTCATGATTCCTCCGTGCGGCAGAAGCAGTGGGAACCGCCGGACGAGCCGCGCGGTTCCCGCCAGAAATCATCAGTTGCCGGCAATCTTGGCCTGCAGGGCATCCAGCAGGGGACGCACTTCCTCGCCGGTCAGCGCGCGCTGCTCGACGTCCACGACGACGCCGTTGCGCACGTCCGCCCACTGGGCGTTGGCGGCGGGGTAGAAGCGGCAGTTGGCCAGCACGTTCAGCCAGGCGTCAAAGCTGGGGTCAGCGGCGACCAGCGCGCCGACGGCGGAGTTGACGGCGGGCAGGAAGGTTTCCATGGAGACCCAGCCGACATAGTTGTCGGGATCATAGAAGAACTTGAGGAAGCGGCCGATGGCTTCGTTGCGGGCGGCCTGGTCGGGCGCGCTGTCATCCCTGAAGGCCATCACGCGGTCCATAACGCCCACGGAGGAACCGGTCGCGCCTTCGTTATGCGGGATATCGGCGGTGACGAAGTTCACATTGAAGCCCTTTTCGGCCAGGTACTGGGGCAGCTGGTTGGGCGCAATCACCATCGCCAGCTTGCCGGCGCCGAAGAGGTCCTGCAGCTCATAGCGGGTCTGGGTGGAGGGACTGGGGTTGGCGAAGCCGCTGTTGATCAGGTCCATCACAAATTCCATGGCTTCCACGTTGGCGTCGCTGTTCAGCGCCCATGCGCCGTTCTCGTCCGTGAAGCCGCCGTTGTTGCCCCAGGCGAAGTAGGCGAAGGTCGCCTGGCCTTCATCCTCGGTCAGGTCCAGACCGATGCCGTATACGTCGCCGGAGTAGAAGTCCTGAATCTGCTGGCAGGCGTCCTTCAGCTCGCCCCAGGTCTCGGGCACTTCGATGCCGACTTCGTCAAAGATGTCCTTGTTGTAGTACAGCGCGCGGGCGGAAGCCAGATCGGGAACGGCCCAGACAGTGCCGTCGATGATGGATTCCTGGATGAAGGCGGGGAAGAAATCCTGATA
>CAMNEH010000022.1 GCA_946536315.1 uncultured Clostridia bacterium | reverse complement strand
CCACTATGCTTTGTCTGTTGTTAAAAACTGGGCTTTTTCGTAAGCGATTGCCCTGCCGGCAGTTGCCGGTGGCTTGACACCAGGCAAGTCCCTGGTGTATCATTTCAATGACGCGGGGAACGCGATATCGGTGAACGACGGGATCGGCTACGGTTGCTTCGCGGGATATAACGCCAGTTTGCCGCTGAACCATCCGGAGTTCGTGTCCCGGATGCAGCGGTCAGTGGACAATTACCTGAGGAATCACCGCTTCAAGACGGCGGGGAGCGGACGTCCGACCGGACTGAGCGGGAATGTGCTGCGGGTGTACGGGAAGGACGCGACGGAGAAGCTGTATACGCAGACGTTCATCAGCTCAGGCGGGGAGGGGGATTGAAGTGGTTAAGGAAGCGGTTATGCGGTTTCAGGAAGAAATGGGACTGGATGTTGATGGAGTAGCCGGTGCTATAACCAGAGATGCATTAGCATATTTTATGAAATACACATTGCATCCATATTCATTAAGAGTATGGATTTGAGGTAGACGTGATGAAAGCATTCATTATTGTTCTTGTTGCATTATTCTTGTTTGTGAATGTGTCATCAGCTGAATTTTATAATCCTCATGAAATACCAATAATTATAGATGTTGCCAGAGAAAATGCTTTTCCCGAGAGAATCACTACATATGAGAAGATAGTAGATATTGTATATGATTATTTGTTTTCGGATTCAGATAGTATAAATCAGTCACAGAAAATAGAAATAAACTCAATCTCTTTGCTTGCATACACGGAAGTACCTCAGTATTGTGTGGTGATCATTATAGACGAAGGAACGTTGGAATATGCAACGATATATATTGACGCTAACACATTAGAAGTGATCAGCATTTCTCCAGAAGATTATCGCGCTGGAGAATCATTTTCAGATCACGAAAACGAATCTTTCCCACAGCCGGACGACTAATGGCGGATGCCTTCAATTGTACTTCATTAACAGCACTGTCAATTTTTTTGCACAAATGGAGCGTTTGAAGAGGAGAGAACATGGACATTAACATTCTTTTGGCTTTACAGGATTTCAGGAACAGTACAGGCGCGTTTTTGGCTGATTTCTTTGCAAAAATGACCTGGCTGGGCGAGCTGAGCATGACGATCGTCATCATGGCGCTGATTTACTGGTGCGTCAGTAAGGAGTTTGGCAGCTATTTGCTGATGGGCTGGAGCGGCAACAGGCTGGTCAATGGTTTGCTGAAGGTGACATTCTGCGCCTACCGGCCGTGGATCAGGGACCCGCGGATCGTGCCCTACGGGAATGCCATCACCACCGCCACAGGCTATTCATTCCCCAGCGGCCACACGATGAACGCGGCGACGCTATTCGGCGGCGGGGCGGTTCGCAGGGACGTTCAACGGACGCTGCGCGTCGTGCTGGGAATCCTGGTCGCGCTCGTGGCCTTCAGCCGTATTTTCCTGGGCGTGCATACGCCGCAGGACATTCTGGTGGGCGCCGTGGCCGGCACCCTGGTCATGTACCTGACCATGAAGCTGATGCAGTGGGTCACGGACCATCCCGAAAAGGATCTTTGGGTGGTCGGCATCGGTGTCCTGCTCGGTATCGCCGTGGCCGTCTATGCGGCGGTCAAGCCGTATCCCGTTGACAAGGACGAGGCTGGAAAAGTGCTGGTCGAAGGGGCCAAGATGGCCAATGACACCTTTAAGGGCGTCGCGTGGTGCATGGCGTTTCTGACCGGCTGGGTTCTGGAAAGACGGTTTGTTCAGTTTTCCACCGACGTTCCCATGATGAAGCGATTCACACGGCTGGCATTCGGACTGCTGAGCTATTACCTGGTCTGCCTGATCATCGTGCCGGCGGTGAAAAACTGGATCTCAGGTACGGCCGGCACCTTTGTTTCGTGCTATCTCCAGATGTTCTATGTGGCGTTCATCTTCCCCTGGCTGATGAAACGCTTTGAAAAACAGGACGCATAACAAAGCTTCACCGTTTTTCTTTTCTCCGAAAAATCTTGCTGTGTGGAACTTTTCCGCCGGTAGCCCGTCTAACATGACGTCACCACCAGGAGCGTGGCGAACATATGATGAAAGGATGAATCTCATGAAAAAGACAATCGCTCTGCTGCTTGCTTCCCTGATGCTTCTCTGTGTATCCAGCGCCATGGCTGAGGCGCCGATGGTCGGTGGATGGGCGATCGCGGATCAGAACGAGATCAGCGAAGAACAAAAGGCTGTGTTCGACAAGGCCCTGGACGGTCTGGTCGGCGTCAGCTATGAGCCGATCGAGCCGATCGCCTATCTGGGCAATCAGCTGGTAGCGGGTATGAACCACTGCTTCCTCTGCAAGGCGACCGTTGTATATCCGAACGCCACGCCGACCCTCGTTCTGCTCTACGTGTATGAGGACCTGAGTGGGAACGCCACGATCACCAACATTGCGAATCTGGACATTGCCGCGCTGTCCGCGCCGGTCATCGCCGCTGAATAAGAAAACGCCATCAAAATCAGCACCCGGAGTGATCCGGGTGCTTTTTGGCGCGTTTCTATGGCCGCTTTCACAAAACGGTCTCACCATTCACGAACAAATGGTATCCGTTCGTTTCGATGCGGCTGAGGTCGCCATCCAACGAAGTCAGCCAGCTGTCTCCCGTCAATGTCCAGGTGCTGTCCGCATCCATCGTCAAATGGACGGTCCCGCCCTGCTGATCGGTATTGATACAGCCTGTAAAGGCGGAATGGGCCAGATTGAGCGTCAGCGCAGAAATGCTGTCTACGGAAATGGATCCGTTCAGCGCCTGGCTTTCTGCGTTCAGCGTGCAGGTGCCGCCGTTCCAGCCTTCCTTGCCCCAGCGTCCGGCAGCGACGATGAGCAACGCGCCGTCTTCTGACAAATTGAGCTGGGCGCCCTGAAGATTGATGACGCTGGATGTATTGGTGCAGTAGAACATCGCGCCGTGGCAGGAAGTGATTTCCCCGCCGTTCATCGTGAATATGCTGGTGCCTTCTTTGGCATCCCCTGAAGCGCTCTGATACAGCAGGACATTGGCGTGCACACTGTTCTCTTTGGTCGAATGATCATTGCCTGCAATGATCACGTGATTCAGCGTGACGCTGTTCATGCCTTCGATGATGACCGCCCTGGACTGCTCTGACGCGCAGACGGCGTTGCTCACGGTGATATCGGCCGTACTGTAAATGGCAGGACAGCCGTTTTTTCCGGTGGAAGTATAAGTGCCGCCTTCCAGCCGCAGCGTCCCGCCGCCGCGGTCGGAACGTATCGCGGCCTTGCTGGCGCTGGTGACGGTCAGATTGCTGCCGATGAGCGTCCCGCCGCCCGCGACCTGCACACCGCCTGCTCCGCTTCCGGTGACCGTCACAGTACAATCGGAGATATGGATCGTTCCGCCGTCGTATGCAAAGACCCCTGTAGCATTTGGAGCAGTGGCCTCAATGACGGAATCGGAGATCGTCAGTACGGCCTGATCATACACCCGAACGGCGGCGTTGACGCCCCGAAAGCTTGACGCGTCCGCGCTGGACGCGTTGCCGTCAGTCTTCAGAATCGTGGCGTCTCTGATGGTGATTTGCTCCGACCCGCCAACATCCACGGCGCTCTGATCTTCCTGCGTCGCGGTATATACGGTTCCATCCGCCAGCGCACTCGAACACACCACGCAAAGTACCAGGATCAGCATCAGCATTCGTTTCATTTTGGTTACTCCCTTCTCATCCCTGTTTGCTTCTCATTTCAGCGGCTGCCTTTTTGTCCGGGATAGCGGTTGGCAGGACCGGACGGCAGGCTGATCGAATACGCAGGCTGGTACGCTGTGGCGATACTGGTATCAGCCTGCATGTGTCATGATAAGTGCAAACCTTAATTATACCTGAAAAAACGTATAACCAAACTCGCCCAGGCCTTATCATATTGGTCCGCCAATGGATTCGTGAATCAAGATACGGCGTGATAAGTGGTGGGAGACAAGGAACGGAACCGAAGGTGTACCCAAAGGGGACGTATCCTGCCGCCGCCTGTGGCCGATGGAGGCAGGAGGAGTCCCAATGCGCAAAGTGTTATCAGCTGCATCAGCGGCTTAGAACGCTGTTGCGAATTGAGGCTGCAGGCCGGCGAGGTTTCGTGACGCAGTATACCGCCGCTTAGCGCGTCGCAGATGATTCAGGAATATGTTGGGTGATCAATAATGCGTGAGATGTACCTGAAAACTTGCGAGTTTGTCAAAAAGTATCGTTTACATCAAAATCATAATCTGTTAAAATTTGAAAGAAGGACAAGAAATCTGTTCGCTGCCTTGAACGAGGGGGAAATGGAGTTGTCTGATCTGCTTTTGTTGAACCTTAAGAACATCTATCGGCTCTTTAATGGCCAGCAGATGAGCGGCGACAGCGCAAGCATGCCAAAGCTGACAGGCAATTCCACATTGCTGCATTTTTGGTGTGATCTGTTGACACCGGCGCTGCCTGCCGGTACGCTGGATGAACTGTTCCCTGCCGACGGCAAGCGTTCCCGCAGCGTCAGCGATCTGCTTAACAGAACAGGGTATGGCGGCGCACAGTCTGCGTTGTACAAAGCGTTCAATGAAGGCTTTGACAGTTATCGCTTATTGCGTCTGGCCGTCAGCTGGTGGGATTTTTTAACAAGCGCTGGAGATAAAACAGGAATCATACGTGATCAAGTCCTGCGATTTCAGCAGCGCTGTGCCCAGGAAGATCCGGCGATTGCTCCGGAAATCCGGAAGCATTTGCAGGATCTCGCCGATATGGCTTCGACCGGTACAGCAGATGACAGGCGTTCTGTTTTTTATCTGGCCTGCCAGCTCGCCTGGCTGACGGTATACGCGGTTTTAGGCGTAGGGATGGCCAAGGGCAGGCCGATCAGAATGTCGGATCAGCCGGATTTTGCTCCTGAAGCGCTTTATCTCCGCGCCACCAATGTATCATACGGGCAGCAGGTGCCGCATATGCTGACAGCGCGTGGTTCAGCCCTCTGCGCTCAGGCCCTCCCTGATGAACTGTATATTGACAGGAAAGGCCGTGTCGCAGCCCTTGGGAAGCTGCTGGGCCGCAGACACAGGGTATTGGTATCAGGGATCGGCGGCGCCGGCAAAACAGAACTTGTACGGCAATTGCTGCGTCAGTTGGAAACGGATGCGGTATACGCGCGCCTGGCGTTTGTACAGTATCACACCAGTTGGATGGCCAGCCTGAAAGACGCTTTCCCGCAATTCAGCCATCTGCAGGACAGCGAACTGATCTGTGCTGTTGCTGCGTTACTGGACCGCCAGGGGGTTGGCCGTACGCTGATGACGATCGATGACGCAGACCTGACTTCAGATACGATCCCTGCTTTTCTCTGGACGGTGGGCTGTGATGTGATCATCACATCACGGCAGTCCGAGCTGGAGAGATTTGAGAAGTATCGGATTCCAGCGCTGACAGCTGCTGAAGCGCGTCTTTTTTTGGAAGCACAGTGCCGACGACCGTTCAGCGATCCGGAACAGATATACGAAGGCCTGACTCGCCTGACGGGAGGACACGCGCTGACGCTATGGTTATTATCCCGGGTATGTGAGGCGCATGGCTGGACGGCGGCAATGCTGCTGGAACATGCGCAATACGGGTATGACACCCTGAGTTACTCACATTACGGGACGAATTACAGGATTCAGGACGAGCTTGTCAGGGAACTTCGTCTGCGCGATCTTCCTAAGGAGAAGCTAAGGGAACTGGCGCTCTTGTCATTATTCGGGGATGAGTGGCAGATCCCGGAGGTCATGGCGCTGTGTCGGGATATCAGTACGGAGAATGACCTGGCTCAGAAGCTGCATGAATGGACCCAGCTCGGCTGGCTGAACCGGGATAGGGATGTATATCGGATACCGCCGGCGCTGCGTTCGGTTTTTTCATCCACTCTTCGCTCGCTTTCGGACTATCCCTTGCTCATCCGCAGGGTCAGGCTGGTGTTGGAATCGTTTTCGTCGCAGATGAAGGTCTTTTCAGATCTGAAGGTGGTCCTTCACGTCTTTTGCCGCTTTCCGCGAGATCCCCTGGTCGGCGATCTTCTGCCGGAAGCTATTGCTGCTATGATATACATCGGATTTCCGGAGGGAACAATCCTGGCGCACAGCCTGAAGCTGACCGGTCAACCGGATACTGACATCATGCAGCGGTATCTGCGGATGAGTCTGCCACAGACGCGCCTGCAGCCGGATAGTCAGAAGGAGATGATTCGGGACATCCTGGCCGGAATGGAAAAGCTGGAGCGGTGGACGCCGTCGCATTGTATCGCGTTGACATGCTTGAACAGCATGATCTATGACGCGGAACAGATCATGATCTATCTCAGTCTGCTGCGGCAGGTGCGCCTGAAATGCCCACTGAATCCGTGCTGGGCGCTCGCAGAGTACACGCTGGCCCAGCTGCATTCGATGGTCACACGTGACAGCAAGGCGGCCAAAGCGCATGCGGAGGCCGGAAATGCGCTGATGGATGCGCACTGGCCCGAGCATGAGGAGCTGAGACTCAAACGTGAAATCATCACCGGCGTCATAACGTATCTGAGCGGCATGGTGGAGAAGGCCATCCCGCATCTGCAAAGGGCCGAGGCGATGCTCGAATCATCTCCGTTCAGAAATGAGGATGAACTTTCTAACCTGTACAGCCTGCTGGGAGAAGCATACACCGTATCGGGCGATATGCGGCATGCGGAAGAGTATGTGTTGAAACAATTTTCTGATCAGAACGTGATTGAACATCCCGGCACGCTGGATGATATGGCCAAGCTGCAAAACCTGTGCGTGTTCTATCTGCACAGTGGGGCGCTGGAAAAGGCCATGACCATCAACCAGCGCATCCTGCGCAATTTCCGCCGCTTCCCGGATATGATCCCGGTCGATCAGGCGGGCACTTGGTTTGTACGTGGGAGCATTTATATGGCCAGCGGTCGCCCCGGCAATGCCGTGACCTGCTTCAGGCGCGCCGAATCCCTGATCAGCGGCGTCGTGCCTGAGGATGATCCATATATGGTCAGGATCCGGGAAGGAATCAAGGGGGCAAAAGAGATGCGGAAAGGGTAGCGATCAAGTATTTGGGCATTTGCATTACCTGAACAAAGATGAAGAATGGGAGGAAAATGAATATGATACAGTTCGGCAAGAAATTGACTGCCTTGATTGTGACTGTGCTGATATGCGCCAGCACAATGATGTTATCTTCTGTGCCCGCAGCACAGGCTGTGACAGACTTTGATGGCGGAAATGCTTACGCGAATGCGGCCAAGCTCTTCGCCAAGGATCTTGGCTTTTATGGCACCAACAATATCTGGTGCTCCGTGGATATGCGCGGCAATGCTGCCGGTGCCGCATGGTGTGGTGATTTTGTCGGTTTTGTGGCCAAAAAGCTCGGCGTTTCAAGCAGCGTTATTCCGCGCTCTGGTTCCGCTGCTGCCTGGTCAAAAACCACGCAGACACAGTTCCATAGCTTGATTGCGCAGTTCCAGACCGGCAGCGGTACATATGATTATGAAGCAGCGGGTCGCTATGACCCATATTATGAAGTTCAAGTTGGTGATATTGTCACATTCTGCTGGGGGGGACATAAGGCTTTCTCTCATGTGGGCATTGTCACACGCATTGACAGCAGCAAACATCAATTCTGGTATGTCAGTGGTAATACCGGCGGTTCAAAGGATAGTGAACGAACCGTAAGAGTGAGCGGGCCTTATTATTATCACAAACCATACAGCGGTTCCTCATCATCCAGCCTTCGCGTGATAGGTTTCTTCCACCCGCAGTGGAGTAAAGTCAGCAGCTGTAATAGTACTGCAGCTGTTTCTGTAGTAACTGCCAGCACAAATAACGTGACGCTGAACGTTGGCGAAACTGCACAGCCAACCCTCACCATCCTGCCAGATAATGCTTTCTGTAAAACAGTTGTATGGACCAGCAGCGACACTTCGGTGGCGAAAGTTGGAAAGTATAATGGTTTGATTACCGCAGTGTCTGACGGAACGGCCGTCATTACGGCGCGGGCTATCGCCGACAATGTTACATCCCTGGCGGGCGGCGCATCCGCCACAGTATTGGTGACTGTCGGGGATGTCGTAGACAATGCGAATTACACAATTCCGTACAAGGTCATCTATGATGCTGTGCTGCCGCTGAAGGCCGCTCCCAACGCCAGTGCTGCCAACGTCGTCTCCACCCTCCCCTTCGGACAGACCTTCATGGCTGATGCTGATTCCATGGTCTTTGAAAGCGGCAATGAATGGATTCACGCGCAGCTTTCAAACGGGATGACCGGGTACGTTAACATCAGCAATCATAAGTATTGCATCTCGCTGGAGGAATTATCGGGATCGCCAACAGATGAATATGAAGTCGTCTACGCAGGCAGCGACGGTCTGTTTATCAACAAAAAGTACAATGTAAGCAACACACAAGTTGCGGAAATGTATCAAGGAATGCACTTCTGGGTCTACCCAAATACCGTTATTCACGCAGGCAGTTATGACTGGGCGTATTGTTGCTGCCCAGAATCCTCTGCAGAAGGATGGGTAGCGATCAGCAGCACTTCTCTGTGCGTCCCCGTTGAGAACGACTCTCCCGGCGAATTCTACCCCTTCCAAGCTGTCATGCGAGTGTGTGCCGACGAAGCCGATCTTTTCACAGAACCCACCAGCTCAAGTTCGTCTGAACATGTATATACCTATATGCAGGGAGACACTTTGACTGTTATTGGTTATTACATTGAGTCCACAGGCTTCAAGCTGAAGTGGTGCGTGACGGACGACAACTATTACATTTTGAGTGATTATCTTGAGATTGAAACATGTCTTGAGCACGTCCCCGGTATATGGGAGACTATACAGGAAGCGACGCAGACCAGCGATGGGCTTCGGGAACTTCACTGTACTGTGTGCGGAGAATTGCTGCAGTCAGAAACGATTCCAAAGACAGGCAGTTCCACCGGACCGACCCTTGTCTCGGAATCCACCGATGCAGTTACCGGGCATATCTACCGCCTCTATAAAAACAATGTCACCTGGGAGTATGCAAAAGCTTTTGCTGCATCATTGGGCACAGGATGGACGCTGGCTTGTATGGATGGCGACAGCGATAATGAACAGAGCATCATTGAAAACATGGTCGTCAACTTTGACAAGGCCTGCTGGCTTGGAGGCCACAATCTGACTGGCAGCTGGATGTGGCTGTCCGGAGTTCCAATCAGCACGACGGACTCCCGCTGGGCCAGCGGAGAGCCGAGTGGGAACTACCAGACGGCTACCGAAAACTATCTTGGCATCTATGGTAATAGTACGCAGACTACTTGGGCAGCTGCCAGGAAATGGAACGACTTCCAGCTGACCAGCACCACGCCCAAAGGCTTTGTGGTCGAGTACTCGCCTGATTATACGGAGGCCATGTATGATTCACCGATCGACGAATATGTGGTGACGTACAGCGGAAAGCTGAGGGTCCGCAAGGCGCCCAATACCAGCAGCGACGTCGTGACCACCATTGCCAACGGTACGCATTTCTATGTCTGGCGGAATACCGCGGTGGCCATGTCGGACTATACCTGGGGGTATATGTATCTGCCGGGCGAGTCTCGGGTCACTGGCTGGATCGCGCTGGATAATCCCGGCTGCTGTGAAATCATCCGGAATCAGCCGTTCGGCGATATGATCGATCTCTACTCCCAGGATACGGACGATTACGACCAGCTGATCACGGGAATGGTCTTAGAAGCTACCTGTATGGATCAGAACTGCGGCTTTGTCACTTGGGAAACCTCGAACGCTTCTATACTCAGAATTGAGCCGTACGGAGACGACCATGATTTCTGCCTGATTGAAGCGGTTGGCTCAGGTACCGCAACAATTACTGTCGGCGACAAATATGTCAAATCCTTTGAGGTTATTGTAGACGCTGCCCCCACTGAGGGGACCTGCGGTGTAAACACGTCGTGGACACTTGACAACGGTCGACTGACAATTGCCGGCGACGGGCCGATGGATGACTTCGAAACGTCTGACCAGCAGCCATGGTATACTCTGCGTGAATCTGTACAGCAGGTAATCATAGAAGAAGGCATCACGAGCATTGGCGACCAGGGATTTACAGAGATGCCTTCTGTACAGACCATCAGCATTCCGTCAACCGTCTCAAGCATTGCTGAAACCGCGTTTACCAATTGTCCTCAATTGACCAATATTTCAGTGAACACTGGCAATTTGTCCTATGTTGCGCAGAATGGCGTGCTGTTCAACAGAAACAAGTCAGTCCTCATGGTATACCCCGCTGGACTCTCTGCGGCAACCTATACGATCCCGCAGAGTGTAACCACTCTCGATTATAATGCATTTGCTTATTCCAAACTCACCTCGATCACGGTCCCTGACTCTGTCACGGCCATCATGTCCTTCGCTTTTGCCCAATCCAGATCCCTGAAAACAGTGATCCTGCCTTCAAACCTGACGACCATTAGTGGACTTTTGTTCTATCAATGCGATCAGTTGGAGACTGTCTCCATAAGCAATCAGGTAAGCGATATCGGAATTTGGGCGTTTGAAGGCTGTTCAAGCCTACAGAAGATCATTTATCGCGGTACCAAGGCACAATGGAACAACATCAATATCTCAGCGGATGCGGGTCTTAACAACATATCCATTCAATACGAGCCGATTATAGGGATCAGATTGCCAGATGGTGTGACCACGATCGAGAGTGAGGCGTTTTCCAGAATATCTAATCATTCTGTCATATGGATTCCTGCGAATGTCACCAGTATCGCCTCAGACGCTTTCGACGGTGTCCAGAACCTGACAATCTGCGGCATTGAAGGGAGCTTTGCTCAGACCTTCGCAGAGACATACGGCTATGAGTTTATCGCGATGAGCACCCACTAACCGCATCATTCTTCAGATCATCAAAAAGCCTGCAGTCCCTCCCCTTTGCTGGGAGGGACTGCAGCTTTTTCTGATGATTTGATAGGCGCTTTTTACAATTCCGCCATCTCCAGAAAATTCTTCAGCTTGATATGCCTGACTGTGCTCGTGAAACAATCCATATCATCATTTGTGATCAGGTTTTTCTGCCGGGTGTTATCCAAGCCGCTGAACGCATTGAATTCACGCTTTTAACAACTGCCCGAATTTGAAGTTGATTGTTGTACAATCGGACAGCCTCGCAACCTTAGCGGGCGCACTTGATAATTCCTCCGTCATTCTGATGGCCCCGTCAGGAGCTTTGGCGGATTGGTGTGCAATGAATGATTTGACATACGTCCTGATCGATTGAAGAAAATGATGTCGAAAACATGAGCCTTCAGTCATAACCTGTACGGTCCCCAATCACCACCGTCACTTCATCCGGGAAAGGCTCTTCAAAGAGCCTCCCGGCTTTTTCTTTCAGGCCCTCGTCCACGTAGTAGGCCCCGGCGGTCGGCTGCGCGTTCCGTTTTTGTATCCTGTTTTCCCACTCCTCCCGGCTGGGGCGGAGATAGTGGAGCTCCGCTGCCACGCCGTGCCGCTGATAAAACTGCCGGAGCCGGTCGCGCTGCGCCCGGGTCCACAGACCCCAGTCAAGGATCACGTCGATCCCCGCGCTGAGGACCTGCAAGGACAGGCCGAGCAGGTACTGTTCGGCGCGAAGGACGTAGACGTCGTGCAGTGCTCCGGCACCCTCGGGAAAGAGGGCAAGCGTGATCTCATCGATGGACAGGATCACCGCGCCGGTTTTTTCGCTGAGGGCCCGGGCATAGGTGGTTTTCCCGCAGCATATGTTCCCGCAGGTCATGATGACTTTGGCCATATCATATGCCTCCTTCCGCCTGCCGCCGCGTCACGGACGGCGGCGATATCATCAATATACCACATCTCTCACCAGAAAGCCAGGCATGATCTCATTTCCGGCGGAATGGTTGAACAAAAAAGGCTTGACAAGCGCTCTTTTTTGTGCTTTAATAAGGGTACAGAGTTTAGGAAACTGTTTTCCTAACAGGAAACATGTCAACCACTGCGAGGTCGCCGATGAACATCCGAGAGATTGCGAAGCTGGCCAACGTCTCCCCGACCACGGTATCCAAAGTATTCAACAAGAAAGACGCCAGCATTTCGCCGGAAACGCGGGAGCACGTGCTGAAAATCATCAAGGAATGCAACTACACCCCGTATGAGAACGTCCGGCTGTCTCAGCGGCCGGGCACCACGCTCATGGTGGGTGTCCTGATGGATGATCCGCTTCGCCATCCCCATCTGACTGCCTCGATGCTGGACGCTGTCTCATGCGCCGGCTACAACGCTGTGATCTGCGCCGCGGATACCGCTGAGGAGGAAGCCAAGAAGCTGTCTGTGCTGGTGTCTCACCAGGTAGACGGCCTGCTGTGGATTCGCGGCGGGGAAGCGCAGCACGCCGACCTCCCCGAGGAGCTGAACTGCGTTACGCTGGAGGACGACTGCGATGGCGCGGATGAGTGGCACTTGGGCGTCGGCTACGCGGTATTGGCCGCCCGAGCGACGGAGGAGCTGCTGCGGCGCAAGCACCGGAAAATCCTCTGCCTGGTGCCCGATGGAAGCGGGCGTAGCCGCCATTTCCGCGAGGGCTTCGCCCAGCGCATGATCGAAGAGGGGCTGGCAGACGAATCCAGGAGCAGTGCGGTCATCCATGACGAAGATCTGTCGCTGCAGCTGTGCCAGTACACTGCGGTCGTCTGTCTCGGCGCGGCCATCGCCGGAGAGGTCCGGCGCGTCGCGGGCAACCTGAACATCCTGGTGCCGCGGGAGCTGTCCATCCTCTGCGTTGAGCCGGACGAAACGAAGGAAAACGCGCTGCGCGATATTTCCTCTATCCAGATCCGACATGCCGACCTTGCCCGGTACGCTGTACGCCGCCTGGTCGGTATCCTTGAAGACAGCAGAACAGAAGGTGATGACGATGATTTCGTGACGCCCCTGGAGCGGACCGACACCGTGGACGAATCGCCGGAGTCGACCCGGCACCACATTGTGGTGGTGGGCGCGCTCAACATGGATACCTATTATTCACTGGCGTCGCAGATCCATCCGGGGGAACAGATCAGCGCGACCCACTGCGTCCGTCTGCCGGGCGGAAAGGGGGTCAACCAGGCCATCGGCACGGCGCAGCTGGGCATTTCGACCCACCTGATCAGCTGCTGCGGGAAGGATTACGAGGGCGGCATCGCCTATGAATTCCTGAAAAAGCACAACATCGGCGTCGAAGGCATTTCCTTTTCAACTGCGCTCAAGACGGGCAGCTGCCAGATCCTGAGCACAGGCAACGGGGAAACCATCATCGTCAGCTATCGGGGCGCGAGCGACCTGTTGTGCCCGGACCATATCCTGCGGCACGAATCGCTGTTCAAAAACGCCAGCTACTGCCTGGTGCAGGACCTGGCGGACGGGCTGGTGGAGCAGACCGTGCGCACGGCGCACGAGCATGGCTGCAAGGTCCTGCTGCGCGGAGGCCGCAGCCTGGAGACGCTCTATCTGGACGGCGTGGACATTTACCTGCCGAACCGAAAAACGCTGCAGATGCTGCTGCCCGACGGGCGCAGCCTGGAGGAAAAGGCCCAGGTCTTTCTGGACCGCGGCGTCCGGCATGTGATCCTGACGCTCGGGCACCGCGGCTGCTACCTGAAGGACCGGACCCATTCCCAATACTTTCCGGCGATCGACGTGCGTCCGCTGGATACCACGGGCGCGGCGGACGAGTTTGCGGCGACCCTGTGTGTGTACCTGTCCGACGGGATGGAGCTGACCCAGGCGATCCGCTACGCCACCGTCGCGGCCGGCCTGTCCACCACGCGCAGCGGCGCGGCGACCTCCATGGTGGACCGGGAAACCCTCGAATTGTACGTATCTCAGAAGGGACTTTGAAACCCTTGAGGTTTCGACAATAGAAAGGAGAATGATCTTATGAAGAAGCTCACAGCACTGTTTTTGACCATGGTGATGGTGATGACCATCCTGCCGATGATGGCCTTCGCAGGCGAAGAACAGCGGCAGATTGTGATCTCCTGGATGGATGACCGCACCGGCGAGGACGGTCAGTACCTGCGCGATGAGTTTGTGATCAAGCCTTTCCTGGAGAAACACCCGAACGTGACCATCGACTGGCAGCCCACGCAGGATATCACCAAGCAGGTGAAAATTGCGCTGGGTGCGGGCCAGGGTCCGGACCTGATGAGCATCGACGGCCCCTCCGACGCGCTGGAACTGTATGAGAGCGGCCGTACCATCGGCCTGAATGAGGCCGTCGAAAAGTACGGCTGGGACAAGGTCATCTATGACTGGGCGCTGGACGTGGCCACCGATAAGAACGGCGTCATCACCGGCGTGCCTGCGCAGTACGAGGGCATGCTCTTCTACGGCAACAAGGAGATCATGGACGCCCACGGCTGGAAGATGCCCACCACCTATGAAGAACTGAAGACGCTGGCCACGGAGATCCGCGAGGCGGGCTTTGTCGCCCCGATGATTCTGGGCACCTCGACCATCCCGCGCCGCAACGAGTGGTGGTATTCCACCCTGTTCGGCAACTACGCCGGCCGAGAAGCGACCAAGGACCTGCTGGAGGGCCGCAAGACCTTCTTTGACCCGGAAATCAAGGGCGTATTCACCACGTACAAGGAAATGTTCGACCTGGGGATCAATGGCAACCAGGACACCTTCGCCGTGACGCTGGCTGATGGCCGCGCGATGTATTATTCCGGCATGACCGTGTTGGTCATGGAGGGCGACTGGTTTGTGGATAATGGCGTGCAGAACGGCGTGGATCAGTACGTGACCCTTCCGCCTTCCTTCCGCGAAGGCGTTCCGCAGTCCTACGCGCTGTCTGTGGGCGGCTGCTATGTCGTCAACAAGGCTGTGGAGGACGACCCTGAGAAGCTCGAGCTGATCTATGAGCTGCTGGACATCCTGTACTCCCGCCCGGACCTGTATGTCGCGAGCCTTGAGGCCGGCGGCCAGGTCAACTGCATTGACGTGGATCAGGCGCTGATCGACAACGCCAATCTGCTGGAGCCGGTGAAGGAAAAGCTGAAGATCACCGACGCCGCCATGGAAGCAGGCAATGTCGGCCACTGCACCTGGACCTTCTTCCCGCAGGATGTCCGCATCTACATGTATGAAAAGGCGGATGAATACCTGATCGGCGATCTGTCGCTGGAGGACTACCTGCAGGCGATGCAGGATATGCTGGACAAGGACATCGCCGAAGGCAAGGTGCCGCCTGTCATGTAATCCGATGCCCGGATAAAAACGGCGGAAGCTGCGCCGTTGACATCTGAGAACACGAGCCCGCCCGGGGCATTCTCCTGACCCCGGGCGGGGGATTCCGGCCCGGCCGGAATGAATCTGTACGGCAAGGAGGAAGAGACTGATGCAAAAGGGCCTGACAGCGCAGCCGAGGAAACGGATCCGCTGGGCTGTGTACATGTTTGTGATCCCCGCGTTCCTGTTCCATTTTATCTTCATCACCGCGCCGTCGTTGTCGTCCATTTACTTTTCCTTCTTTGACTGGAACGGCATCGGCGTACCCGCGTATATCGGCGCGGGCAATTACCGCGAGATGTTTGCGGATTCTGAGTTTATCAAGGCGCTCACGAACAATCTGAAATGGATCGGTATTTTCATCACCATCCCGGTCTTCCTGGGCCTGCTGACCGCTTACTGGATCAGCAAGCTGAAGAAAACGCAGATGATGATCCGCACGATCTATTTCATGCCCTACATCATCGCTTCCGCGACGGCGGGCCGCATCTGGTGCTCGTACTTTAATCCCTACTTCGGCTTCAACAGCGCCTTCAAGGCCATCGGCTGGACCGGCCTGGGCAGCACGCTGTGGCTGGGCAACAAGAACATCGTGCTGTACACCGTGGCCTTTGTCGATGTCTGGCATTTCTGGGGCTTCATCATGGTCATGTTTCTGGGCGCGCTGCAGCAGGTGGATCCTACACTGTATGAATCGGCGATGGTGGAGGGCGCGAACCGCCGCCAGTTGTTTACCAAAATCACCATTCCCTGCATCATGCCCACGTTTGTGTTTATCGTGATCTCCATCATCATGTGGTCGTTCCTGACGTTCGACTATATTTGGGTGATGACCGGCGGCGGGCCGGGCAACGCCAGCGACGTGCTGTCCACCCTGATCTACCGCAACGCCTATTCACGCTATCGGACGGGCTACGCCAGCGCCATCAGCGTGATCCAGAGTATTCTGGCCATTACCACCTACGCCATCATGCAGGTGGTCAAGAAAAGGGGGGTGGACGTGTGAAAAACCGCTCCTTCGGCAGTATTGTCTATACGGCCTTCAAGTGGGTCATCATCTGGGGACTCGCGCTGTTTGAAATCTTCCCGATCATTCAGCTGATCCTCAATTCCTTCCGCCCGGATACCGAGATCAAAAAGTTTCCGATCGGCCTGCCGCGGACCTGGACGCTGGAGAATTATCCCGATACCTGGAACATCGGCAACTATGGCCGCGCCTTCCTGAACAGCATCTGGGTCTGCTTCTGGACCATCGTGATCACGCTGGTACTGATCGGCCTGGCCTCCTATGCGCTGGCGAAGATCGACTTCAAGGGCCGGGGCTTCTTCGTCGCCTACTTCCTGATGGGCATGGCGATCCCGTCATTCTCTCACCTGATCCCGACCTACTACCTGTTCAACCGTATGGGCATTGCCAATACGCATCTGTGCCTGATCATCATCTATACGGCGGGACAGATCCCGTTTAATCTGCTGCTGCTGCGTACCTTCCTGCTGGGCATCCCGCGCGAGCTGGAGGAGGCCGCCAAGGTGGACGGCTGCAACGAGCTGGGTACTTTTCTGCGCGTCACGCTGCCTCTGGCCAAATCCATCTTCCTGACGGTCGCCCTGCTGATCTTTATGAAGAGCTGGAACGAATTTGCCGTGGCCAATACCTACGTCACCACGGATTCGCTGCGCACGGTATCCACCCGCTTCGTCAAGTTTACGACCGAGTATAATAACAATTTCGGCAGGATTTTCACCTCCGGTGTCATTTCCATTGCGCCCGTGGTGATCATGTACCTGCTGATGCAGAATCGCTTTATTGACGGCCTGACCAGCGGCGGCCTGAAAGGATAGAGCGCCATCCAGGGGAGGAGTCGGTATGAAAATTTGGGGTCATCGCGGCGCGAGCGCCTATGCGCCGGAAAACACGCTCGCCGCGTTTCACCTGGCGCACCAGATGGGCGCGGACGGCGTCGAGTGCGATGTACAGTTTACCAGAGACCGCGAGGTGGTGGTGCTGCACGATTCCACGCTGAGGCGCACCGCCGGTGTGGACGCGCGGCTGTGCGACCTGACGCTGGCGCAGCTCAAAGCGCTGGATAACAGCTGCGGCATGGCTGAATACCGCGGCGAGCGCGTCCCCACGCTTTCAGAGCTGCTGCAGCTGGCGAAAAATGAAGACTTTGAGGTCAATATTGAGCTGAAAACCAATTTTGACGAGCCCTGCGGCCTTGAAGAGGCGGTCATGGCCATCGTATCGGACTGTGGCATGGACGAGCGCGTCATCTATTCCGGCAACAACCATATATCTCTGGTCCACATGAAGCAGATCAACCCCAAAAGCGAGTGCAATCTCGGCTTTTATCAGAAGTGCTACCGGGAATGGGACTACGCGATCATGCTCGGCTGCGACGGCGTGCACCCGGACTACCGGTTTGTGAACCAGGCTTATGTGGATGCCTGCCGCCGCGCTGGGATTCTCTGCCGGGTCTGGTCTCCGGACGAGCCGGAGGACATCCGGCGGATGATGCTGCTGGGCGTCGACGTACTGACCAACAAGCCTGACGTCGCGGCAGCGGTCCGGCGCAGCCTGACCGGCGCCTGAGCGTGCAAACGCTCCGTCTGTCCCTCCCGCTGAGCGGGAGGGATTTGCCGTTTTTTCCGCACAAACCGTTTATTCGCGCAGCAGCCTTTCATCCAGAAGGAAGTCTTCGACGCCGATATACCGTCGTACCGTTCCGCTTTCTGTATCGGAAACGCATCCATGATGAAGCCAATGTATTTGTCAATGGTATCAGGCGCGATCCTGAACTGCCGTTCACTGGCAAATGTGTTGGAAAGACGGCTTGGATTGGTCTGCATATAGCGCGATGGACAGAAACATCGCAAGCATAAAAAATGAAATTTGTGCGGCATCCGCATTTTTTTCATGAAAGGTATAGCATGAAAGAAAAAAGCCCCGCATGACAGGGCTTGCAGGGAATAGGGCCTGATACGCCGCCGCGGGGCGTCCCGGCGGCGGTCACGCTTCTTCCAGCAGGTGGTTTTCCCGCAGGTTCAGCAGAAACCTGTCCAGATCGGCGGCGGCGGTCGTCTCGTCGACGGCGAAATGGTCCAGAATGGCGGCCAGCAGCGCATCGCGGGTGACCGGGGCCTGCAGACGCTCCCAGATAAACGCGGAAACGCGGTTGAGAAGCACGCAGTTCCTGATCGCGTCGGCGCTTTCACCGGAGGGCATCAGCATATAGTCGTCCATCACATGTCTCAGCACATATCCAGCCTTTGCTTTCATGGATCGGTCTCCTTTACACGTGGCGCGTCTGGACAGCCGGCCTGCGGGCGCACGAAAACAGGAGGCGCTCTCCTGGAGCGCTCCTGTTCCGCATCGGGAGCTGTTTGTCAGGGAAACGCTGAATGAATCAGCGATACCTCAGCAGCGGTTTCTCGTTGCGGTCGGCGGAATCTCTTTCCCGTTGGGCATCACCGTGCAATCCGGGTGGTTGCCCGGATTCTTCGCGCCGGAGGTCAGGATGACGCTGCTTTCGTCAAGGGCAATCATTTCCATCTTGGGCGCTTCATACTCATTTTTCATCGTCGGTCTCTCCTTTACTCACATTCCGGCATCCGGTACACCCCGTGCCGCACGAAGCGCATAGTGCGTTCACACAGCTGAGGGGAGCAGGTTCCGGGCTGGCCGTACTTCATCAGTCTGCCTGCGCACTTCACACACACCGCAGCGTAGGCGCAGCCCTCACACGCGGCAGCCCTGGGCCATTGCATGGCCGCTTCGTGAATCTGCCGCCATGCGGCCTGAAAACCGTGTTTTAACGGTTCGGCTTCAATCATTTCCAGCTCGTTGCAGGGGCTCATGACGCCCCGCCAGTTCACGGAGAAGCTGGATTGTCCTCCGCCGCAGCGCAGGCCGAGGACCGTTCCCTCCCGTGCGGGGCCGCCGGGCTGTGGCAGCCGTTCGGCGGGCAGCTCGAGGGGCGGCATACCGTTGACCTCGTTCTGGTACTGGAAGATCCGGATGTACGTCCCGTCGTCCAGGTCCCGCACCGCGTCGTGACGGCCGGTTTCCGGCCTGGGCGCGCTCAGCCACGCGTTGACGCGCAGCTTTGGGCAGAGGGCTTTCGCGAGGCGGATGGTGCCGAACACATCCTTCCCGAGGAGCTGATTCGGCGTGACGGACAGCTCCAGCGGCAGCCCGGCTTCGCGGATCGCCCGGATATGCCGCACGACCTTTTCAAAGTCCCGCCGCCCGGTTACGCGCTCGTACGCGTCCTCGCTGTCGCCGTACAGCGTGATGCAGATCTCACCCGGCC
Source organism: uncultured Clostridia bacterium (assembly GCA_946536315.1). Taxonomy (GTDB): domain Bacteria; phylum Bacillota; class Clostridia; order Christensenellales; family Aristaeellaceae; genus UBA4246. The sequence goes on along the minus strand of CAMNEH010000022.1, from coordinate 11,295 downwards.
GGTGGCGCAGAAAGTATGCCACGCGTTGGTCATCCAGCAGGGCGCCGTTGGTCATCACCGTGACCTCGCAGCCCATTTTCTGGAGGTGCTCGTAGACCTCCTCAAACCCCGGATACGCCAGGCATTCGCCGCCCGTCAGCGTGGCCCGCAGCATACCGGCTTCGCAGGCATCGGTCATCAGCCGCTTCCATTGTGCGGGTGAAAGCGTCGGCTGGGTCAGCTGGTCCTTTGTCAGGCGGACGTAACACATCTCGCACTGAAAGTTGCACAGGGGTGTGAGCTCAAACTGCCCGCTCAGCGGCACGCCCCGGCGCCTGGCCTTTTCTTCGAGGTACATGGCGAACGAGGAGAAGGAAGGCATCGCGCCGCGATTCCTTTGCTTCAGCTCCTCAAGGAATGCAAAGCCCTCACCCTGGTCCCGCATGCTTCGACTCCTTTCACACGCAAACATTGTATATCATTATGCCTCGTTAGTCAAGTAAAACACACGATGGTTTTGTGAACGGTGACCGGCAAACATTCTGCTTGAAATTCCCGCGGCAATATGGTATGATGCATTTCGGATATTGACACAGAAAACGGGTACAGGCAAGGCCGGCAGCGCCGGGAAGCGCGGAATACGACAGCGGGAAGGACGCGGTGCGCATCCGGCAGATACTCCGGCGGGAGGCATGCTGAAAGGAGAGGATCAGCTTGGCGGAGGAAACCACCAAAGAGGAATATCAGCATAAGCAGCGTGAGCAGGCAAGATACCGGAATCAGGTCGAGAAATACAAAAAACAGTGCGACTCCCTGGACGAGCAGATCCGGCGGCTGGAAAAAGCGCGGGACAAGATGTCGGACTGTAACAGTGATTTTAAGGCCCAGGTGAGGCAGCTGGACAAATACCTGGACAGCAGTTTTACCTGGAAGGGATACCAGAAGAACTCAATCATCGGCACGGACGGCGGCAACCTGCTGTACAGCGCCGAGTATTCGCGCGACCACATCGTCAACAAGGCGCTGGACGATCTGGAATGGCTGCTGACCAAAAAGAAAAACGAGCGCTCGGATGCGCGCGGCCTGCTGGGCAAGGCGGAAAGCGCGCTGCGCAGCGTGGGCACCTGGCTGAAAACGCATTTCTTTAACTGAGGGGGTGGCGGTATGGCATTGATTCTACTCGACAAGATGACACTGATGACGCAGGCCGCGCTCCTGAAGGGGGCCGGCAGCGGGCTGACGGAAAACGCGGGCATCTCCGTGGACGACATCGGCGGCATGCCCACCGCGAAGGCCATCGTTCAGGCGATCCGCGAGCTGGATCAGGCCCTGGCCGCGTTTTCGCAGCTGATCGATAAGGATACCAAGCGGATCGGTACGATCGCTACCGAATTCGCCAAAAAAGACCAAAGCTTGTCCTCCTGAGGACAGAGAGGCGGCAGCAATGGGCATCACATACAGACAGACAGGCATCAACAACCTGATATATGCGTACTCGAATGATAAGTCGGGGAAAACAGGCGAGGCGCTCGGACAGGTCAGCCAGCGCATGGAGGCGATCGCTGGCAATGCCCGCTGGTCCGGCATCGCCGCGGATTCCGTCAAGAATTACCTGAGCGACGTCTATCCGCCGATCATGGCCAGCTTTGGCACGGCCATCCAGCAGATCGTGGATGTCATCGACATGTACAACAAAGGGTACAGGGACATCGACGGAGCCACTGGTGCAGTGATTGACGAAGCCGAGCTGGAGGGCATGATGGGCCGCTTCGACCAGTTCGGCGAAACGATGGCGGGCATCAGCGACGACGCGAAGCGCGCGCTGAACGGCGTGTCGGACATCGGAGTGATCCCGTACGGCGGCATCCCTTCGGTGGAGAATCAGCTGCACAGCCTGGTCCGACGCCTGAGGGACCTGAAGGATGCCGTTGGCACACATGAAAGCAGCATGGCGGCCCAGGCCAGCCACCTGTCGGATCTGGTGGCCAAGGCGCTGGATCTGGTCAGGGCGCAGCAGAAAACGGATATTACCAACTACTCGCAGGAAACGCTGATTAACAGCCCCGAGTATATCGCCCTGGCGGAAGCGTACGAGGTCGTCGAAAGCGATATCCAGGCGAACGCCGAATTCATCGAGGAGGCGCGGCAGGAGCGGGTGGAGCTGCTGACCGAGCTGTACGAGGAGCGCGTCGCCGAAGCGGAAAAGAAAAAGAAATGGCTCGGCGTGCTGTGCGTGGTGGCGTCTGTGGCGGTGACGGTCGCGACGGGCGGGGCAGCCGGCCCTGCAGTGGTCGCCGCGTTTGCCACCGGCGCGCTGAGCGCGGGAGCGAGCAGTTATTGGGATCAGAGCGTCGGCACTGTCGCGTGTCCGGGCAAGCCGAGCTGGGGAAAAGTGATTAAGGATGCGGCCGTCGGCGGCACCATCAGCGCGGCGACCACCGCGATCGGCCTAAAGTTTGACAAGCTTGGCGAAGGAAAGAAAGTACTGACCAAAATGCTTTATGGCGGACTGAAAAGCACCGCCCAGGGCGCAGCGACCGATATGATGCAGACCACCTACGACAGTCTGGAGAGCGGGCAGGGGGTGCTTGAATCGCTGAAGAGTGGCGTGGGAAGCGGCCTGGACCTGCGGAAACGTGCATCCGAATTTGCCGGTGGCTTTGTCAAAACGGGGGTCAAAGAAGGTTTTACGAAGATCGAAAAGGATCACAACTGGTTTACCGGAAAAACAGAGAGCGCAAATCGTGAATATGAACACGCGGGGCAGGTGCACTATGACAAGACAGTGTCGCTGGGCGAGCGGGCGTTGAAAAGCGCATGGCATGGGGGAGTAGAAACCCTGGCGGACTCCACAGGCACCTTTACCAAGACGTTCGGCAATACATTTGACCTCGTGAACGCATGGGACGCGGCCTCTGACCCCGGCAAATGCATGGAGACTTTCCTCACCTCCACCGGCGCGGAATTTGCATCAGAGGTCCACGAATACCGCCAGGAAAAAAAGGCGCTGGCTGAATACGAAAAGGAACTGGACGAGATTCAGGAAAAGATCAATCAGAGAAACGCCAAACAAAATGAGCACAATCGGGAAAAACTGGATGAATGGGGCGAACAGGGCATCAACGCAGAGGACGACCTGTGTCCGGAATTCAGTGATTCGCCCGCAATGGTAGGTGAGGCGGAAATCGAAGCCACTTACTCTAAAAAAGATAATGTGAAAGATAAAACGAATAAAAAGTATGCAAGAGAAGAAGATTATCATAACGCCTATGACCAGATGGTCGAAAGCGGGCAAATCGACCCGAGGGAATATGTGATCGGGGATAATGGTCACGTGATCCGTTATGATATCAGCACGGATCCGCCGACCAAAGTCGGAGACTACACGATGCATCATGTCTCAGATTATGATATCCGCACCGGCAAATGTACGATGCAGCTGGTAGAATCTGACGTGCACGACTCGGTCGGCAACCATTGGGGCGGTCATACGAAGATCACCAACGCCTACAAGGAACAAAACGCCGCGGAAGTGATCGAGAAGCACAATCAGGCGCGGACAGAATACCTGAAGGAAAGGGGCGCAGATGATCGCTCCAAGAGTACGAAGAAGAATGCGCTGGACACGGGGAAGCAGGCCAGACGGGTACGGGAACACCCCAGCGTTGGCGCTCAGGAAAAGGCGGAGGAGGAAGACAAAACACTTCCGTCCTATCTGACAGGAAAGTATCAGTTCAAGCATACTTCCGGTACATGATCGCTGAAAGAAGGAAACGAGAATGGAATTTCGGTTTGCGTTGAATACGGCGACAGAAGCGCAGCGGGTCACGGATGCTGACCTGAACGAGCTGGAACAGACGTACGGCTTTACTTTTCCATCTGTTCTTCGTGAGTATTACCTGAAGCACAATGGGGATGAGATCCTGACTTCCTACCTGGTGCTGGACGATATCAGGTACTGCGTAGTGCATTTCCCGCCACTGAACCAGGGCATTGCCAGCCTCAAGGCGATCCTTGAACGGAACAGGAAATACCACGACGAACCGGAGTACCTGATCCGGCTCGCGGATGACCGCGGCAATGGCGTATTTTTGTGGGATACCCGTGACGAGCATGTTTATTTCCGTGAGGTAGACGACGAGGATGAATACACTTTCATCTGCGCGGGCGTTGAACGTTTTTTTGAGATCCTGAACAGCGCATATTGGCGGGAGAGTGATCCCGGATATGATATTACAGAAATGACAAGGAGTGACAAGGAAATGGCAAATGTGGAATTTTTACCGCTGGGCAGTATCGTGCTGCTCAAGGGCGGCATCCGTAAGCTGATGATCATCGGCCGCGGACTGAACGTGAAGAAAGACGACGATACCTATTTCTTCGATTATGGCGGGATCCTTTATCCCGATGGTGTCACGGGGGATGAGATGCTTTACTTCAACGCGGACGGCATCAGTAAGGTGTACTTCCACGGCTACCAGGACGATGACAACGACATCGTGCTGGAAAACCTGAACAATTACCTGCTGGAGCATCCGGACGTCAAGCGCGCCGACCCGGAAAAGTGGAACGCCTGACGGTAACAGCGCATTCAACGGTGCAGCATGCGGGAAAACCGGTCCGGTGGGGCCGGTTCTCGCTTTTTGCGCGCCGGCGCGAATCGACAGGTCCATCAGTGAAAGGAGGCGCATGAGCCATGCTGCCGGAAACGGCCGTATCCTTCCATACCGGGGACGAGGCGCTTCAGCGCGTGTACGACGCGGCGGAAAACAAGTGCCGCGGCAACCTGCAGTCCTTTGGCGGCAAACCCGTGCTGGTCGAGGGCGGGGGATATGAAAAAATTTGGCTGGAAACCCAGCCCATGGGCGGCGAGATGTACGCGCTGCGCCACCTGGAGGCGGCCAGGAACAATGTAGAACTGTTCATGCGCTATCAGCGAGCGGACGGACGGCTGCCCGGCTCCATCCAGTGCGTGAACGGGCAGGTGGAGCCGCAGTTCAACAAGTACCAGGGCTTCTGCTTCCCCTACCCGGCGCTGAGCCTGTATTACCTGCTGGGCCGGGACGCGGACTTCCTCGCCGCGCTGCGGGATACGCTGGTCCGCTTTGACGATTGCCTCTGGCGCACGCGGAACCTGGATGACAGCGGACTGCTCAGTTCCTTCTGCGTGTACGACACCGGCGAGGACCTGGCGGTGCGCTACGGCGACGCCCCCTGCTGGTGGGAAAGCGACCGCCCGCCCGAGGGGTATCAGGTGGTGCCAATGGCGTCCATGGACGTGACCAGCTGGAGCTTCGCCAGCCGGCACACGCTCGCGGCCGTCGCGCGGCTGCAGGGCCGGCCGGACGAAGCGGCCGCATGGGAGAAGAAGGCGGAGGCGGTCGCCGAAAAGCTGAAGGCCGGCCTGTGGGACGACCGGCGCGGCGCGCTGTTTGACCGGGACAAGTCCGGGAACACGGTGGACATCCTCTGCCACAATACGCTGCGCTGCATGTACTGGGGCAGCGTTTCGCCCGCGATGGCCTCGCGCTTCGTGCGGGAGCACCTGCTCAATCCGCGGGAGTTCTGGACGCCGTTCCCGCTGCCCAGCGTGGCGGCCGACGATCCCGCGTTCCGCAACGCCCCGGAAAACAACTGGAGCGGGCAGCCGGAGGGGCTGACCTATCAGCGCGCCATCCTCGCGCTGGAAAACTACGGCTACGACCGCCTCGTCACCATCCTGGGCGAAAAGCTGATTTCCGCCGTGGACGCGGGCGGCTGCCGGTTCACGCAGCAGTTTGACCCGTTCACCGGCCAGCCCTCGCTGGTGCACGCCGTGACGCACCAACCGGTCGCGCCGGACAGCGGCGAGCCGGTCCAGGACGCGTATGGCCCGACCATGCTCGCCTGCCTGGAGTACATCGCCCACCATTACGGCGTCCATCCGCACCTGGGCGAGGTGTGGTTCGGCCTGGGCAGCGGCAGGGAGGTCGAGGTCGAGGCGGTCTTCTGCGGCCACCGCTACGGTATCCGCAGCGATGGACAGCGCGCGGAGGTTTCGGCGGACGGGCGTCTGATCGGCCGCTGGAACTGCGGCGTGCGCGTGGTCACCGATGAAAATGGTGAAATATTGCGGACAGTCCGCATCGAATGACAGGGGAGGATGACGTATGACGAAGGAGACGGGCGGCGGCCTGAACCCCGCCTGGTGCGGCGAACTGCAGTCCGCGCTGGCAGAGATGTCGGCCGGGCTGCGAAGGACGCTCACCCCCTGGAATGTGTCTGAGGAGATCTTCTGTCCGGAGGATTTCGGCTCCACGCCGGGCGAAAGGGCGACCGCGGCGATCCAGCGCGCGATCGACGCGGCGGCGGAACGCGGGGGCATCGTGCGCCTGCGCCAGGGGGACTATGTGAGCGGTACGCTGGTCCTGCGGTCCCGCGTCTGCCTGGAGGTATGCGCCGGGGCGCGCCTGCTGGGCAGCACGGACCTGCGGGACTATCCGGAGCATCACGCCAGGCGGCTCACCGTGCAGGATACCAGCATGGGTATGCACCAGTCGCTGATCTTCGCGGAGGGCTGCGAGGATATCGCCCTGCGCGGACACGGCGTCATCGACGGCAAGGGCGATCAGCGGCATTTTCCCGGCGAGGAAACGGCGCAGGGCACGCCCGGGCGGCCCTTCCTGATCCGTCTGATCGACTGCAGGCGGGTGAACGTCGCGGACCTGACGCTGAAGGACGCCGCCTGCTGGATGCAGAATTATCTGAACTGCGAGGATGTGCTGATCGAGCGGCTGACCGTGCGCAACCACGCCAACTACAATAACGACGGCATCGACATCGACGGCTGCCGCCGCGTGTGGCTGCGGCAGTGCGACGTGCATTCCGGCGACGACGCGCTGTGCTTCAAAGGCGCGGCGCAGCGGGAGCTGCGCGATGTGCTGGTGGAGGACTGCCGGTTTTACAGCGCGTGCAACGCCGTCAAGGTGGGCACGGACACCCAGGGCGATTTCCGCCGTGTGCTGGTGCGCGACTGCGCCATCGGCGGGCTGGCGCATGACCCCAGCGGGCTCAAGCACGCCTGCTGCGACGCCGCCGTATCCCTGGAAATGGTCGACGGCGGCTGCATGGAGGACTTTCTGCTGACCGGCCTGACCATCGACCGCGCGTGGAGCCCGTTCTTCTTCCGGCTGGAGGACCGCGGACGCGTGAAGCCCGGTGATCCCAGGCCCGGCGTCGGCATGCTCAGGCGCGTGGCCATCCTCGGCGCGGTGGGCCATGACTGCGGTCCGCGCGGGTCGTATATGACCGGCATTCCCGAAAAGGCCATCGAGGACATCTGCTTGGCCGATATCCGGATCGAACAGCATCCGTCCCTGCGCGCAGCGGTCAGCGAAGCGGCCTTCGGGGAGCTGCGCGGCGTATATCCGGACGCGCACATGATCGATCCGATCGGCGACGCCCCGGCCTACGCGCTGTGGGCGCGGCACGTGCATGGCCTGACGCTGAATGAATACGTCGTCACGCCGGGGACGGGCGACCCGCGCCCTGAATATGTCACGTCGACAGATGTCACCGGACTGCGCATCGGCTGAGTGACAATGCATCTATCAACCCGGCTCAAACCGGGCATGGTAAAACGGCAAGGCTCACGCTTCATGCGTGAGCCTTGCCGTTGCTGTCTGCCTGTGCAGTCTTCGCCTGAACAGGCGCGTTATTCCTGCTCCGGGTGCTTCAGGAACACGGAAAGGCAGGTCACTGTGCCGTTTTCGCCGGGGAAGAACACAGACATCACGACGTTCCCGTCTTCCAGCAGCTCCACCACAAAATCCCGTCCGTGGCTGTCCTGGCCCTGCAGCTGGCCCGCTTCGAAGACACAGGGCATGTCCACCGTGACGAACTCGCCGTTTTCCTGCTGATAGTCCTGGGACACCTTTCCATCGGAAATGATGTAAGGCATGAAATTGAAGTCATATTGTTCAAACAGCGTCGACGGATCGACATAGTCGTGACCGGCGAAAGCCACGTTCAGCACCCATTCGCCATTGAACGCGGCTTCGTCCACCGTCGTGTGGTCATCTTCCATGACCACGCAGGGCATGCTGTCCCATTCGGGGATCTGCATATCGGCCATGGCGGCGGACGCCGCGCACAGCAGGCACAGGGACATCAGGATGGCCAGTTTCTTTTTCATGTTGATCTCTCCTTTTTTCATGGTTTTCATAGCATCGGCCCGCGCGCCTCACCAGAGACGCTGGCGGGTTTCCGGCGCGTAATACATCGGCGTTCCTTCCCGGACGGCAGGATATGTCCGGTAGAACTCCTCAAATTGGGCAAAGGTGTAATTGGTTCGGATGTAGCCGGCCGGATGGGTGTCAGATTCGTAATAGCTGATCGCGTCAGCCGGCGTTTTGTGGCTGCGGAAGAATTTGCGGGCCATGGTGCGGAAAAACAGATCGTAATCGAAGCCTTCCGTTTTCTGAGCGAGCTCCAGCATCAGCCTCATCGCCATCAGGTCCGCCGCTTCTTCACAGAGGTTGTGCATCCCGTTCACCTGCAGGCCGTCCGCGAGGCTGATGCGGCTCAGGTTTTCCGCCAGCAGCCGCGCCCTTTCCTCGTATCTGGGCAGGTCTTCTTCGGTGAGCACGCAATGGTTGCCGCCTTCCGCGTCGCGCTGAATGCCGTTGGGGTCAAAGCCATGGCCCATTTCATGGCTGATGGTCTGGCCGATGGTGGCCAGCAGGGTTTCCCGGGAGTCGGGGCGATAGAATTCCGGCAGCAGAGTACCGGTCATGATATAGAGGGTATTCTTGCCCGATTCATACTCGGCATTGACATCAATCATGGTGGAGCTGTAATCATAGCGGCTGCCCCGGTCGAAAGGCTGCCCGGCCAGTGACAGCAGCGTCCGCCAAACCGTGAGGTCAGCCTGCGCAGCCGCCTGCAGCAGGCTGATGCCGTCCGCGCTCAGCGCGTTCAGCAGCGGCCCGTAATCGGTCCTTTCGTCCGGCGTCACCACCACGGCTTTCATCATCTGCGCCTTTTCGGCCAGACGCTGTTTGGAGGCGTCGGAGAGCCAGCCGCACTGCTGCATCCATTCCGCGAGGCACTGCCTGATCTGGTCGGTCAATGCCATCACTTCGGCGCGCTGCGCCGCGGAAATGTAAGCATCGGCATAGGCCTGCTCCGTCAGGTACGTGGCGGGGCCGGTCATATACTCGTAGGCGATTTCCTTCAGGTCGGGCGCCCCGTCGATACCATGGGCCTTCACGTACGTGGCGGGATCCAGATAATCCACGGCGTAACGCAGCATGGACAGGCATACGATCGCCTGGAACAGCTCCAGGTTCTCCTCCGTGTACTGCTTCTGGATATACCGGAAGCTCTGGGCGTCATAGTTCATAAACACAGCGCGCGCGGCTTCGCCGGTCAGTCCCAGGCTCGTCAGCTGGTCATACAGGGGGACGCACAGGCTGCGGATTTCCTCCGCGGTCGTCAGCTTCACGTCAAAGGGGTCATCGAACGCGTCGTCCTGACTGAGGACGGTCTGGCTATCCTGCTGAAACTGCGCGATGCGCTCCGCCAGCCGCCTGGCGCTGTCCGCGTCGTAGCCCGCCAGCAGCAGCTCTTTTTCCACCCGTGCCAGATCCGGCTGCACCGTGAAGTCGCTGGTCGCGTCCTCCGGGATGTCCTGCATCGGGACGATCTCGCGGAGAAACAGCCCCAGCGCAAACCGCGCAGGCGCCTCACTGGACTTCGCCAGCTGGATCGTCGCGTAGGGCGAGCTGATCAGGACCCCCGGCTCCCGGCAAAGTGCCGAAAGCTCGGCGGTCGATTGTGTCGCCCGAACGCGCCGGACATAGGCCATCAGCGGCTCCAGCCCGTCCTTTTCCCGGCGTTCCGCGTCCATGATCAGCGCCGTCAGGATCCGGAGCGCCTTCGCTTCAGTGCTGTTGCCGGTCTCGACCAGGGTCCAGATCCTGTCCTTCATCTCCTGCCGGGCGCGGGCGACGGCGCTCTCAGCGGCATGGGCATTTGTACTGGCCTGCTGATGCTGATCGTAATTGACGTGCAGGTAAAAGTGGTCCTCCAGTGCGGGACGCGCATCAGGCAGATTTCCCGGTAGCTCCGGATTGATCCACGGCGAGCCGCCTGAATAGCCCTCAGACAGCGCGGCGCTGACCAGCAGCAGGACCGCGAGCAGAATACAGCAGCTTCTTTTCATGAAGTGTCCTCCTCGTCCGATCCTGATCAGGCGACGGCTTCAAAGGACAGATCGCTCCGGAACCGCAGCGCCATGGCCACCTCGTCCTCCGTGATGGGGGCGGCGTCGGCCGCGTCCACACGCGACAGGACCAGCTTGATCTCATATCCCTGGCGGACGGTGTACAATTGCACAAAGTCGCCTGTCTCCAGCGCCTCCCTGAGGACCAGCAGCAGCGAACCATCCGCGGTGTTCGCCCGGGCAAGCGACAGCGTGCCTTCATCCTGGAGCTCCTGCTCGATGGCGGCCAGCTTCTCCTCGTCCAGGTCGTTCATGCGCCCGACGCCCGTATACCGCGCGTCGCGGGCGATGGCAATGTTCACCGTCGGCTGGCCGGCATCCGCATCCTTCGGGACCAGCGTGGCGATCATGAACCCGGGATCGCCGATCCAGTCAGCGTTGCCGGCGTCCACGCCCTCCAGCGTATAGCCGTCCGGGGTGATCCACTTGACAGTGAACCGATCAGGCACCGTCACCTCGCCTGTATAGGCCTTTCCGGCCGGCTCGGCCTGCGCCGCGCACATGCTCATGAACAGCGCCAGCAGCAGTATCCAGACGGAAAATGATTTCATCGGGAATATCTCCTTGCCATATGGCAGATATTTTACGGCGCTTCCCACGCCGGGACCGTGGGTCCGGAACGCCCATCGTGTGATGGTGCCGGCCGGTCAGAGGAGGGAAGCGCCGCGATGCTGTGATTGAATGGTGTAGGTAACTATTCAGTCGTGTCTGATCATGAGGCCATTATCTGTCCTCTTAGGCACGGAATCCCGGAGTCCGCCGATTCATTCGGCGGATGAGGCCGCAGGCCGAACCGTAGGGGGACGTATCCCGCCGCGCCCTGTGGGCGATGAAGGCGGGAGGAGTCCCAGTGAGCCACAGAGCATAGCTGGCGGCAGCCTGCTATGCGACAATGGCGAACTGAGGAGATGGGGTGAAAGTGCCAAAGAGGACTTGGCGAGGGGGTGATCAGGGGGAAACTCCCCTGATCCTGATCCGCAGCAGCGGCATGTACGGTGCGGGGTGAGGAGTGCCCGGAAAATGATCCGGTGGATCATTTTCAACGACGAACG
>CAMNEH010000021.1 GCA_946536315.1 uncultured Clostridia bacterium | reverse complement strand
TTCCTGGATTGGTGCTATTCCGAAGAGGGCACCGACGTGAACAACCTGGGCAAGGAAGGCGTTTCCTACGACGTGGTGGACGGCAAGAAGGTCTTCAAGGACGAGGTGCTGGCCAAGTACGCCGCCAACGGCTCCAACGCGATCTACGACATGTCCTCCGACCTGGGCATCGGCCTGCTGGAGTTCACCCCCCGTTACGACACCACCCCCGACAATCAGATGGCGCTGTACCTGCAGGGCTCCGATGAGGCCCGGGCGGCCTATCGCGCCGTGACCCAGGCCATCCTGAACGACCCCGGCCTGGTGGATGTGAACACCATCACCACCGCCCCGCCGCTGTCCGCCGAGCAGACCGAACGCTACAACGAGCTGCTGGTGGCCGTGGAGAACGTGGTCTGGCAGGAAGTGGATAAATACATCACCGGTCAGGAGCCCATCGAGAACTATGACAAGGTGATCGAGGCCGCCAAGGCCGCCGGCGCCACCGAAATGGAAGAAATCTACAACACCGCCTGGAACGCCGCGCTCGGCAAGTAACCCCTACGCGGCATGGGGGCAGCTCCGCCGCAGGCGGGGCTGCCCCTTTTCAAAGGAAAAAACGAAGGAGAACCGACCATGTCCGACAGGCATCATCTGCTGCCCTTTTTGTGGCTGCACGGAGAGGACGAGGCAACGCTGCGCCAGGGTATCCGGGCCATTTACGACAGCGGCTGCAGGCTGTTCTGCGCGGAGTCCCGAACCCACCCGGACTTCCTGGGCGAAGCCTGGTGGCGGGAAATGGCCGTGCTGCTGGACGAAAGCAAACGGCTGGGCATGCGGTTTTACCTGCTGGACGACACGCACTTCCCCTCCGGGTACGGCAACGGGGCCGGGGCGGACACGCCCTGGCAGCGGATGATGCTGACCGAAAAGCACGTGGATGTGCGGGGACCGCTGCGCGGCGGCTGTATGCTCGCCTGGCCGGACGGCATGACATCCCTGCCGGTAGCGGTCGTGGCCGGGCGGAAGCTGGGCCCCGGCAACTGGCGGGAAGGCTTTGTAGACCAGGGCGGCTTTGCGCTGGGCGGCCTCGTCGACCTGACGGACCGGGTGGAGGACGGGCTGGTGCGCTGGGATGTGCCCGACGGCGACTGGCGGGTCTTCCTGCTGACCGCTGACTACGTGAGCGAACGCAATCCGCCCCAGAAATTCCTGAATCCCCTGCTGCCACAGAGCGGGCAGCTGATGATCAGCACCATTTACCAGCCCCACGCGGAGTTTTTCGACCCGGAGACCGGAAAAACCTTTCTCGGCTTTTTTTCGGACGAACCGGCGCTGCGGTCCGGCCGCGGGTCCCACGCGGTGCTGGGCGAGTACCCGGGCCTGCCGGTGGCCTGGCGTATGGACCTGCCGGCGCTGCTTTCAGAAAAGCTGGGCCGGAAAGCGCGTGCATTGCTGCCCGGATTGTGGTATGATATCGGTGTGGACACGCCGTTTTTCCGCTACGCGTATATGGACCTGGTCAGCGACCTGTATGCCCGGCATTATTCCCAGGCCCTGGGCGGGTGGTGCCGGGACCACGGGCTGGAATACATCGGCCATGTGATCGAGCAGAACAACGCGCACAGCCGGCTGGGCCAGGGGGCGGGGCACTTCTTCCGGGCGATCAGCGGCCAGACCATGGCCGGCATGGACCTGGTGCTGCACGAGCTGCGGCCGGAGTTTTACGGCGGCTGGCACGCCTGGCATTCCCAGGACCACGAGGGCGAGGACGACTTTTTCCGCTTCATGCTGCCGCAGATGACCGCCTCCGCCGCCGCGCTGGACCCCCACAAGCAGGGAAGGGCGCTGTGCGAGATTTTCGGCGCGTACGGCTGGCAGGAGGACGTGGGCGAAATGCGGTACCTGGCCCATCTGCTGCTTTCCCGGGGCATCAACTACTTCACGCCCCACGCCTTCACCCTGAAGCCCGCGCCCGACCCGGATTCTCCGCCGCATTTCGGGCCTGCCCATCCGCTGCAGCCCTTCATCACCCGCCTCTTCGGGGAGATGGAAACCGTTGCCCGGCTGATCGATGGGGGTCGTCACGCCGCCCGCGCCGCAGTGCTGTATTACGCGGAGGCCGAATGGGCTTCAGGCAGCGGGGTCATGAAAACGCAGAGCGTCGTCCGGGTCCTGAACGAGCGGCAGATCGCCTGCGAGGTGGTCCCCATCGCCCAGCTGACCCCCGGCCGTTACGAGGCGCTGCTGATCCCCGCCGCGCCGCGCTGGCCGAAAGCCCTGATCGACATGATCCCCCACTTAGCGGACGCAGGCTGCCGCGTGGCGTTTGTGGACGCGCGCCCCAGCGGCTACTGTGACGCGGAGGGCGCGCCGCCCGCTGTCGGGGAATGCGTTCCCCTCTCCGGCGCCGCGCAGTGGTGCGCATCGGTCAGCCGCGCAGTCGTCCGGCCGCTCACGGACGCGCCGATGGTCCACGTCTATCCCTACGACCATCCGGACGGGCGGCGCGTCCTGTTTTTCAACGAGGACTGCCGGTCCGACAGCGTCTTTGACGGGTGGGTCGAAGGCCTGGCGCATCCCGTGCTCTACGATCCAGAGACCGGCGGCTGCGCGCTGCCGGAGGGCGAGAACGGCCCGGACGGTTTCCGGCTCAAGCTGCGACTGACCCCCGGGCAGCTGCTGGTCCTGGCCGATCCGCTGCCCGGCTGGCCGAAGGCGGAGCGCCCTGTCCCCCTGGATGCCGGCGAGCCGATCCAGCCCCGGTGGCATATCAGTTTCCCGCAGCGGGACGACCTTCCCGCGCTGGATACCGACAGACCGTTTGACATCACAGCCCGCTGGCCCCGGTTCAGCGGGACCGTGCGGTACGAGGCGGAGATACTCTGTCCCTGTGCTGCGGAGGGACTGCTGCTGAACGGCGCGCACGGCGCGGCGCAGCTCTGGGTGGACGGCCGGGAGGCAGGCGTCCGGGTGGCCGCACCCTACGGATTCTCCGTTTCGCTCCCCGCGGGGACACATCGCCTTCGGCTGGAAATCACCAACGCGCCCGTCTATCAGTGGCGGGATCCCCTGTCCATCCATGCCTGGCTGCCGCCCACCGGCCTGACAGGCAGTATTCAACTCATCTATCGACACATGAAGGAGGAGCATGTATGAAACCCAGGATTGGCATTCGCCCGATCATCGACGGCCGCTGGGGCGGCATCCGCGAGTCGCTGGAGGCGCAGACCATGGGCATGGCCCATAACGCCGCCCGGCTGATCACCGACAATCTGCGCTATCAGGACGGGACCCCTGTGGAGTGCGTCATCGGCTGCACGACCATCGGCGGCGGCCGCGAGGCGGCCATGGTCGAAGAGCAGTTCGCGGCCGAAAACGTGGTCGCCACGCTGTCCGTGACCCCCTGCTGGTGCTACGGCTCGGAAACCATGGACCTGAATCCGAACACCATCAAGGCGGTCTGGGGCTTCAACGGCACCGAGCGCCCCGGCGCGGTCTACCTGGCGGCGGTCATGGCGGCCCACGCTCAGCGCGGCCTGCCCGCCTTCTCCATCTACGGGCGCGATGTGCAGGACCAGAAGGACACCAGCATTCCCGCCGACGTGCAGGAAAAAATCCTCCGCTTCGCACGCGCGGCCATCGCCGTGGGCCAGATGAAAAACAAGGCCTATGTCAATTTCGGCGGCGTGTCCATGGGCATCGGCGGCTCCTACTGCGACGCCAGCTTCATGCAGAAGTACCTGGGCATCCGCGCCGAATGGCTGGACCTGACGGAGATCCTGCGCCGGATCACCCTGGAGATCTATGATCACGAGGAATACGAGAAGGCTTACCGCTGGATCCAGGCAAACTGCCCGGTGGGCTTTGACAAAAACGCGGGCAAGGACCTGCCCGAGATCATCCGCCGGTCCAAGGTGGTGCCCAAGGAGCAGGACTGGGCCTTCGTCACCAGATTTTCCCTGATCGTGCGGGACATCCTGTTCGGCAATCCCAAGCTGGACGAGATGGGCTGGCACGAGGAGGCGCTGGGCAAGAACGCCATTGCCGGCGGCTTCCAGGGACAGCGGCAGTGGACTGACTGGCTGCCCAACGGCGATTTTACCGAGGCGATCATGGCGACCAGCTTTGACTGGAACGGCAAAAAGGCGCCGTTCGCCTTCGCGACAGAGAACGACACCCTGAACGGCATCTCCATGCTGTTCGCCACCCTGCTGACCGGCAAGGCGCCGTGCTTCCACGACGTGCGCACCTACTGGTCGCCGGACGCGGTCCAGAGGGTCACCGGGTATCAGCTGCAGGGGCACGCCGAAAACGGTATCATCCACCTGATCAACTCCGGCGCGACCGCCCTGGACGGCACCGGCGCGTCGAAGGACGCGGCCGGTCGGGGCACCATGAAGCCCTGGTGGGAGATGACCGACGCGGATATCGACGCGTGCCTGAAGGCCACCGACTGGTGCCCGGCCGACTTGGAGTACTTCCGCGGCGGCGGCTATTCATCGCACTTCAGGACGGTGGCGGAGATGCCCGTCACCATGCTGCGCGTGAACATCATCGACGGGGTCGGCCCCACGCTGCAGATCGCCGAGGGCTACACCGTGACCCTGCCGGAGAAAGTGCATGACGCGCTGGACCAGCGGACGGATCCCACCTGGCCGACGACCTGGTTCGCCCCGCGGCTGACCGGCCATGGCGCATTCCGCGATGTGTATTCCGTCATGGCCAACTGGGGCGCCAACCACGGCGTCACCGTGGGCGGACACGTCGGCGCGGACCTGATCACCCTCAGCAGCATGCTGCGGATTCCGGTGTCCATCCACAATATCCCCGAGGAGCAGCTGTTCCGTCCCCATGCCTGGACGGGCTTCGGCAAGGGAGAGGACAGCACCGCCACGGATTACCGCGCCTGCGCGCACTTCGGCCCCCTGTACGGCTGAGCCTCAGGGAACCCGTCATTCCTCCAGCATCGCCATCAGCGTCGCGCCGTTCTCCTTCAGCCACCGGTCCTGCGCCCAATAGTCCGGGAACACGCGCAGCACCTCCGCGTAGAAGCGTGGGGAATGGTTCATCTCCTTCCGGTGGCAGAGCTCATGCACGACCACGCTGTCCAGCACCGCCGGCGGCGCCAGCATCAGCAGGCAGTTGAAATTCAGGTTGCCTTTGCTGCTGCAGCTTCCCCAGCGCGAGCGCTGGTTGCGGATGGTGATCCTGCCGTAGGTCACTCCCACGAGCGGCGCATAATGCGCGACCCGCGCGGGAATCGTCTCCGCAGCCCGCCGGGCCAGTGCCCGGACATCCTCCGCGGTCAGGCGGCGGACCCCCGCCAGCGCTTGTTCACGGGCCCGCGCCTGGGCCAGGTGGGTTTCCAGCCAGTGCCTGTTGGCCTGCATGAACCGGTTGATATCTTCGTCCGTCGCCCGCCATGGGGCGCGGATGATCAGCCTGTTGCGGCGGATCTCCGCCGCGATGGTCCTGCGGCCGCTGCGGATCACTTCAAACTCCATACCGTCCCCCTGCTGTGTGTCGCGCCCCGCGGGCATTCATACCAGGGGATCATACTACAAATCCGCCGGTTTGACAACATGCGCGAAAAGTGCAGTTTGCAGGCCGGCGGATGGCATTTTTCGATTGACAGCGCTCCATTTTTGCCATATAATGGACCCGGTTGTAAAAGACAACTAAAATATTCACACAATGAAATGGAGGACTTCTCATGTTTGACAACATCGGTAGCAAGATCAAAAAGCTGGCAAAGATTCTCTGCTGGGTCGGGATTATTTTGTCCGTGATCAGCGGCATCGGCATCATGGCGGGCGGCTCGGCTGTGAGCTCATACAGCCGGGGCTACGGATACAGCGCCGGAGGGGCGTCGTCAGTGGTCGCCGGGATCCTCGTGATCGTCCTCGGATCGCTGGGCTCCTGGATCGGCTCCTTCTTCACCTACGGCTTCGGCCAGCTGATTGAAAACACGGACCGCATTCAGTAAGCCGCTCATCCGGCAGTCGGCCTATGGTTCCGGGCAAAGGCGTACGCGCTCAGGCGTACGCCCCTGCCCGTTGTTTATGTGTCCGCCGCTTTGACGCCATAAGGGGGGATCGCTGATGATCGACAGCCGCATCGTACGCCACGGGGAAACCTTTCTGCTGGACATTGGCGGGGAGCGCCTGCCCCTGTACGCCTACCTGACCTACCAGCCCGAAAATGGGGATTACGAAGCGTTCAGGGAGGCCGGGGTCCGCCTGTTTTTCTGCACCGTATACGCCGGCGACCGCGGCATCAATCAGCTGAGCGGCATCCGGCCGTTCCGTCCGGGCTTCTGGAAGGGGTACGGTCAGTATGATTTTACCCAGCCGGACGAGGACTTCCGCCGCATCGCCGGGAAGAGCGCGCCGGGCGAGATCTATATCATTCCCCGGCTGATGGTGGAAGCGCCGTCCTGGTGGGACGCGCAGAACCCGGACGAGCTTGCGCGGGACGCGCACGGCACGCCGCTGCACCAGTCCTTCATGTCCCAGAAGTGGCTGAAGGACGTGGCGGACATGATGGCTGACTTCCAGCGCTGGCTGGAAGACAGCGGCTGGGACCGCTACGTCGCCGGCTGGCACATCGCCGCCGGCAACACGGAGGAATTCCTGCTGCCCAGCCACCGGGCCGGCCAGCTGACGGACTATTCGCGCCCCGCCACGATCGCCTTCCGCGACTGGTGCAGGATGAAATACTACGCGAACATCGCCCGCCTGAACCGGGCGTGGAAGCAATCCCTGGATACTTTTGAGGATGTCCGCGTTCCCGCTCCGGTCAAGCGCCTCCACGCGGTACGCGGCGACGTCCGGGACGAGGCGTGGGAGCAGCAGGCGATCGATTATTACACCTTCCAGAACGAAGCCGTCGCGAAGGCCGTCACACATCTGTGCGCCGCCGCCAAGCGCGCCACCCGGTTCCGTCAGGTCATCGGCGCGTTTTATGGCTATGTGAGCGGCGGTCCAGACAGCGGCCAGCACGCATCGCGCATCGTGTATACCTGCCGCGACGTCGACTTTATCGCCAGTCCCTTCTGCTATACGGACAACCGCGCGCCGGGCATCGACTGGCAGCTGCAGGGCGCCGCGGATTCTGCCGCGCTGCACGGCAAGCCGTGGTTTGCCGAGGCCGACATCCGCACATGCCTGTCCAGGCCGCTGAGCCAGTGCATGCCGCACGCCGACCCCGCCGTCAGCCGCGCCTACGACGGCCCCGTCTGGTGGGGTCCGGACAGCGTGGAGGGCTCCCTGGGACAGATGCTGAAGGCGTTTTCCCGCGTGCTGACCCATAACAACGCGATTTGGTGGTTTGACATGTGGGGCGGATGGTACCGCGAGCCGCGCCTGATGGCCTTCCAGCGCCTGGCCTGCGACCTGTACCGGACGCACGCGCTGGCGGGCGGCAGTCGCAGCGCCGCCGAAATGGCGGTGTTCATGGATGACGCGTGCTTCAATCGCATGCGTCCCGGCAGTCCGCTCCCCTTTGAATACAGCCACGGCCTGTTCAGGACCCTGGGCGCGGTCGGCGCGCCGTACCGCCTGTACATGGCGGACGACCTGACGCTGGTCTCTCCGGACGACTTCCGCATGGCTGTGTTCGTCGGCCTGTGCGCCTGGACGCCGGAGCAGCGCACGGCGCTGGCGGCCTGGAAGGGCGCGGACCGCGTGCTCGCCTTCTGGGGCCCGTGGACCGACCCGTCGGTCACCGGCGTCGAGCCGCTGTGCCTGCCCGGCACGGAGGACCTGATCCGTTGCCAGGGCGGCCACCGTTCGCAAAACGAGGACTCCCTCTATTTCAGCGACAAGCCGGAACGCCAGACCGTCCCTGGGCCACAGACCCCCGTGCTGCGCTGGCAGGAGCTGCCCGGCGACATTATCCTCGCGTCTGACGCGCTCGGCCCGCAGGCCCTGCTGCGCCGGTTCGCCGGTTATGCCGTGCAGGTGGACGCCGCCCTGTATCCGTCAGCCGACGGGATCCGCGCGCTGCTGAACGACGCAGGCGGACAGCTGAACACCTGCGAAGGCGACGTCGCCTACGCCAGCGCGTCGCACATCGCCGTGCACGCCGCTTCAGATGGCGTCAAGCGCATCCACATTCCCGGCAAAGGCACGCTCACCGACGAAATGACGGGCGACGTTCTCCCCGGCAACGAAAGCTTCGTCGACGTGCGCATGAAAAAGGGCGAGACGCTGCTGCTGAAGCTGACAAAAACCATGGACTGAGCGCGATAAAACGGGGCTGCCGCAAATCCTGCGGCAGCCCCGTTCATCATGGGTCGATTCAGTTTCAGTTGATGTCCGCGTAGGTCCAGATGACATCGCCGAGGGCCAGACGGATGACGCCGGTCACGTTGGGCTTGAGCATCTGCGCGGTGGTGTAATAGTACAGCGGGTTCACGCCGCCGGTCGCCATCAGCACCTTCTCGGCTTCCGCCGCCAGCTGCGCGCGCTCGGCGGGATCGGTCGCGGCCTTCACCTGGTCGACCAGCGCGTCGTACGCTTCGGCCCAGGTCTTATCGCCGTCCAGACCCCAGTAAGCACCGACGCCGGCATCCGCGGTCACTTCGCTGTTGCGGGTGTAGTCGCCAATGGAGCGGCCCAGGCGCGGATAGTTGTTGCCGGAGTTGGAGATGAAGATCTCGAGGAAGTTGACGACGTCGTTGAAGTCAGCCACCCAGCCCATGCGCGCGGCTTCCGCGTCGCCGGCCTTCAGCTTCTGCTGCAGGGTCGCCCAGGCTTCCTGGTTGACCACGCCGGAGATGCCGAACTGGTTCCAGGTTTCCTGCACGTACTGGATGATCAGGGCGTTGTTGCCGCTGTTGTTGAAGGCGAACTCGATGGACGGGAAGTCGGTGAAGTAGATGTCGCCGCCTTCGATGCTGCCGGTGTAGGGATAGCCCAGATCAATCAGGGTCTGCAGGGCTTCGACCTGATCCACGGTGTAGTCCGGGTTCACGTCAGACATTTCGTTGGTGCCCAGGTACCAGGTGCCATAGCCTTCCGCGGCGCGGACGTTGCCGTTCAGACCATCGGACAGGCTGTCCGGGAAGAAGCCGGTCGCGGCGACTTCGCCGCCCTTGGTGATATAGGTGACCACTTCGTAACGGTTGATCAGCTCACCCAGCGCGAAGCGGGCCTTGCTCTGCTCCTGCACGGTCAGCTGCTTGGCCGCGGGGCTCAGGTCCTTGTACACGTTGAAGAGGATGTAGTAGGTGCCCTGCGTCGGCCAGAAGACCAGCTCGCCGGGATAGGTGGCGTTCAGGCGGTCATACTCGGTCGAGGAAATGGACTGGATGTACTGCACGGTGTTGTTTTCATATGCGGTCAGGATAGCGGTGTTGTCCTCTGACAGGTAGAAATTCAGACCGTCCAGCTTCACGGCGTCCGCGTTCCAGAAGTAGGGGTTCTTCTCGAAGGAAATGACGTCGTCCACCGCATACTTGGTCATGCGGAACGCGCCCAGGCCGATGTAGGTCTCGGGGTTGGTCGCCCAGATGCCCTCGTTATCGGCGATGTCCACACGGACGGGATAGAACGGCACGAACGCGCACAGGTTCAGGAAGTACGCGCAGGGCTGCGGCAGGTGCACCACGAAGGTCCGGGCCGCGTCGTCCACATCGATGTCCAGGCCGCCATCGGCGGTGCGGGCGATCACGTCATACAGGAAGCCATAGTCCGCGCCGAGCTCAGCGGAAGCGGCGCGTTCCCAGGACGCCTTGATCTGGGACGCGGTCGCGTCGGTGCCGTCGGACCACTTCAGGCCCTCGCGCAGCACGAAGGAGTAGGTCAGGCCGTCCTCAGACACGGTCCAGGATTCGGCCAGATCCGGCTTCAGCTGCTCCAGGCCGTCTTCAGTCACTTCATAGGTGGCCAGGCCCGCGAACGCGGAACGGATGATGTTGGAGCCGGCAGACGCGCTGTTCAGCGCCGGGTCCATGGACAGTGGCGTGCCGCCGCCCAGGAACACGCTGATGACCTTGGCGTCATCCGCTGCGGCCAGGGAGACCAGGCTCATCGCCATGGTCAGCGCCAGCATCAGAGCAACAATTTTCTTCATTGGTCGTTCCTCCTTTTCAGGAATCATAATATTTGTTCACGCCCAAGGGCGTTAAACACACTGGTTACACGTTATGGCACGCCACGAAGTGGCCCGGGGCCGCCTCGCGCATCTCCGGGCAGGCTTTTTCACAGATCGCCGTGGCATACCTGCAGCGTGTGCGGAAGGGACAGCCGGTAGGCACCTTCAGCGGGCTGGGAACGTCGCCCTCCAGCACGATGCGCTTCTGCTTGCGGCTCAGCTGCGGATCCGGGATCGGTACCGCGCTCATCAGCGACACGGTATACGGGTGCTGTGGGTGGCGCGTCAGCTCGTTCGCGCTCGCCAGCTCCATCATGTGGCCCAGATACATCACTGCGATGCGGTTGGAGATGTGCTTGACCACGCTGATGTCGTGCGCGATGAACAGGTAGGTCAGCCCCAGCTGGCGCTGCAGGTCCTCCAGCATATTGATCACCTGTGCCTGGATAGACACGTCCAGTGCGGACACGGGCTCGTCGCAGACGATGAATTCCGGCTTGGACGCCAGCGCCCGCGCGATACCGATGCGCTGACGCTGTCCGCCTGAAAACTCGTGCGCGTAGCGCGTCGCATGCTCCGTATTCAGGCCCACCAGGCTCATCAGATGGTGGATGCGCGCTTCACGCTCTTTTTTATCCGCGCACAGGTGATGCACGTCGATCGGCTCCGCCACGATGTCCGCCACGGTCATGCGCGGATTCAGGGACGAGTACGGGTCCTGAAACACCATCTGCGCACGGCGGCGGAACTCCCGCAGGGATTCCTTGCTGTTGATCCGTTTTCCATCGAACCAGATTTCTCCGGCGGTCGGCTTGTACAGCTGGAGCATGGTTCGGCCAACGGTCGTTTTGCCGCAGCCGCTTTCCCCCACCAGTCCGAGCGTTTCGCCGCGCTGGATGGAGAAGGATACGTCGTCCACAGCCTTCAGCATGGTCGTTTTCATGAATCCCGTATTCACGGGAAAATACTGCTTCAGGTGATTGACCTGCACCAGCACGTCCTGATTCGGCGCTGTACCGCTCATGCGCTTCCCTCCTCTTCAGGCCGTTCGGTCATGCACAGGCCCTCCTTGACGTTCATCCAGCACGCGGACAGGTGATCCCGGCCTACCCAGTACTCCCTGGGCTTTTCCTTGAGACAGATCTTCATCGCGCGGTCGCAGCGCGGCGCGAACGGGCAG
Source organism: uncultured Clostridia bacterium (assembly GCA_946536315.1). Taxonomy (GTDB): domain Bacteria; phylum Bacillota; class Clostridia; order Christensenellales; family Aristaeellaceae; genus UBA4246. Next base: position 20,480 of record CAMNEH010000021.1, on the reverse strand, counting down.
CCCGGCGGCATGTGCAGCAGGTCGATCGGTGTGCCCGTGATCGGAACCAGGCGCGTCTTCTCGTCGTCGTTCATATCCGGGATCGAGCGCATCAGCCCGCGCGTGTACTCGTGCATCGGGTGGTAGAAGATCGCGTCCGCCGTGCCGCGCTCGCACACGCCGCCGGCGTACATGACGATGACCTCGTCGCAGATGGAGGCGATCACGCCCATGTCATGCGTGATCATGATGACGGCCATGCCCATTTCCTTCTGCAGCTCAAGCATGAGCTCGAGAATCTGCGCCTGGATGGTCACATCCAGCGCGGTCGTCGGCTCGTCGGCGATCAGAATATCCGGCTCACAGGCCAGCGCCATGGCGATCATCACGCGCTGGCGCATGCCGCCGGACAGCTCGTAGGCGTACTGGTGGATGCGCTTTTCCGGCTCGGAGATGCCGACCAGGCGCAGCATTTCCACCGCGCGCTGTTTCGCCTGCTCGTGATTACGGTCCGTGTGTAGCAGGATCGCCTCGATCAGCTGGTTGCCGATCGTGAACGTCGGGTTCAGCGAGGTCATCGGGTCCTGAAAGATGATGCTGATCTTATTGCCGCGGATCTTGCGCATGTCCTCGTCTGACTTGCCGACCAGCTCGTCGCCGAGCAGGCGGATGGAGCCGGAGACGATGCGTCCCGGGCTGGTCAGGATCTGGAGGATGGAATAGGCCGTGACCGATTTGCCGGAGCCGCTCTCCCCCACGATGCCCAGCACCTTGCCCTTTTCCAGCGAAAAGGACAGGCCGTTGACCGCCTTGACTTCACCGGACGGGGTGAAAAACGAGGTATGCAGGTCCTTGACTTCCAGCAGACTCATAATTGTCTCCCCCTTCCTCACGAGCGCAGCTTCGGATCGAACGCGTCGCGCAGGCCGTTGCCCAGCAGATTAAAGGACAATACGATCAGGAAAATCGACAGCGCCGGGAAGATCAGCTGGTACGGATAGGACCTCAGGCCCGTGCGCGCGTCGGACGCCAGAGAGCCCAGCGACGGCATGGGCACCGACACGCCCAGGCCCAGGAAGCTCAGGAAGCTTTCGGTAAAAATCGCGCTGGGGATTTGCATGGCCGCGATGATGATGATGACGGACACGCAGTTGGGGATCATGTGCTTGCGGATGATGCGCGCCGGCGAAGCGCCGATGGCCTTGGACGCCAATACGTATTCCTGCTCCTTGATGGACAGGATCTGGCCGCGCACCTGCCGTGCCATGGATACCCAGTACAGCAGGCCGAACACGATAAAGATGGACACCATACCCGCGCCGAGGCGGGCGATCAGGTCGCTCTTGGAGGTAGACACCCAGTCCTTGATGGCGACGGACAGCAAAATCACGATCAGCACGTCCGGCAGGGAATAGATGATGTCCACGATGCGCATCATGATCATGTCCACCCGTCCGCCGAAATAGCCTGAGATCGCGCCGTAGATGATGCCAATGACGATGACGATCATCGCGGACACGATGCCGACCAGCAGCGAAATGCGCGTGCCGTAGATCACGCGGATGGCATAATCGCGGCCCAGCGCATCCGTCCCCATGATATGCGGGAAAACGCTCTGTCCCCGGTCGATCTTCGCCTGCTCCTTGGCGCTGTACTGGAAGGGGCCCAGGTTCTGCGCGGTGACGTCCTGTTTGGTATAGGTGTAGGGATAAAACGTCGGTACGATAAACGCGATCAGCGCGATCAGCACGATCACGCACAGCGAAATCATGGCGATGTGGTTGCGGCGCAGGCGGCGCATCGCGTCCCGCATAAAGGAGACGGATTCGCGCATCGTTACCTGCTGCGCCTTTTCCTCGTCGGTCGCCTGCTCAAACAGCTGGGGATCAATCTGCAGACTCAGCGGGTTTTTAAAGGGTTTCCCCTGTGTGTTTTTTTCAGACATGTTCATTCTCCCGTTAGCTCAGGTCAATCCGGGGATCGACCACCTTGTACAGGATATCGCCCAGGAAATTCATCAGGATGATCATCGTCGCCAGGAAGATGGTGACGCCCATGATCATCATGTAGTCTGTGCGCAGCATGCTGTTGGTGAACAACCGGCCCAGCCCCGGCACCGAAAAGATGTTTTCCACCACCATGGAGCCGGTCAGGATGTACGCCATCATGGGGCCCGCGTAGGTGATGACCGGCGTCAGCGTGTTTTTGAGCGCATGCTTGAAGATGACCTTGCTGTTTTTCACGCCCTTGGCGCGGGCGGTGCGGATGTAATCCTGTCCGAGCACGTCCAGCATGGAGCTGCGCTGCAGGCGGGTGACGTAGGCCATGGGATACAGGCTCAGTGAAATCACCGGCAGGATCAGTCCGCCCGGCTGGTTGCCCATGGAGGGCAGCCAGCCCAGCTGCAGCGCGAAGATCAGCAGCAGCAGCGTCGCCATGACGAACGAGGGCATGGAGACCAGCGCCGTCGTAAGCACCTGGATCAGCTTGTCCAGCAGCCGGCCGCGCTGCAGCGCGGCGATGGACCCCAGCACCACGCCCACAATGATGGCCAGCACGCCGGCCGTGAATCCGATCCGCGCGGAATAGGAAAAGCCGCCCGCGATCAGGTCCATCACGGTATTGCCGACCCAGCCGGTCGACAGGCCGAAATCGCCGTGCAGGATGTTCCACAGATAATTCATGAACTGAACCGGCACCGGCTTGTCAAACCCGTACTTCGCTTCCAGCGCCGCGATCACGGCGTCGCTCTTCGCTTTTTCCGAGCTGAACGGGCTGGCCGGGATCGCGTGCATCACGAAGAATGTGATGGCAATCACAAGGAAAATCGTCAGCAGCGCCATCAGCAGGCGCTTCACCAAATACGTCAGAAATTTGGCGTTCATACAGGGCCTCCGCTTAATAATGCAATATATTGTACCTGACCGTGGGTCATGCCGTCAACGAAACACGCTGAATAAATACAATAAAAATGCAATTACAGCAATGAAAGGACCTTGTCGCCGAACTGTCTGGCGGTGTTGCCGCCCGGCTCGCCGGTCATATTCAGGACGTCCGAGGCCGCGTTGACCGCCGCTTCGAGGCGCTGAGCCGCCTGCGGGCGCGCGATGTGCCTGAGCAGCATCACCAGCGCGCGGAGGATGCTTTCCGGATTCGCGTATTCCGCGATGCCCTGCTCCACCATGCGCGGCGCTGAACCGTGGATTGCCTCAAACATGGCGTAGCGGCCGCCGATATTGGCGCTGCCCGCCGTGCCCACGCCGCCCTGCAGCTGGGCCGCCTCGTCGGTGATGATGTCGCCGTAGAGATTGGGCAGCACAAACACCTGGAAACGGCTGCGGATGGCCGGGTTGACCAGGTTGGCAGCCATGATGTCGATATACCAGTCCTCCGCCTCGATGCCGGGGTATTCGTTCGCCACCTCATGCGCGACCGCGCTGAACAGGCCGTCCGTCTTCTTCATGATGTTCGCCTTGGTCACGATGGCGACGTTGGTCTTGCCGTTCATCCGCGCGTATTCAAACGCCGCGCGCGCGATGCGGCGGGTGCCCTCCACCGTCGTCACCTTGAAATCCATGGCCAGCCCTGCGTCCGGCTGAATGCCCTGGCTTCCCAGGACGTACTCACCTTCAGTATTCTCACGGTAGAACATCCAGTCGATGCCCTCGGACGGGATCCGCACCGGGCGCACGTTGGCGTACAGGTCCAGCTCGCGGCGCAGGGTCACGTTCGCGCTCTCCATCGTGCCGCCCTTCGGCGTGGTCGTCGGCCCCTTGAGCAGCACGTCGCAGGCCCTGATGGCCTCCAGTGTGTCCGCGGGCACCGGCTGACCGAGCGCGAGCCGGCGCTCGATGGTCAGCCCATCAATGGTCCTCAGCGTCACCCGCCCGGCGCGCAGCTCGTCGTCCAGCACCGCCTCCGCCGCGCGCTGCGCTTCCCGCATGATCACGGGACCGATCCCGTCTCCGGGCGCCAAGCCGATGGTCACGCGGGACTGCGCGTCAAACCGCCGCGGCGGTTCCGCGGCGCGAAGGCGCTCCGCGCGGGCGAGTTGGGCGTCCAGCAGCTGTCTGAAATGCAGGATAGCCTCTTCATACGCGCTCATTGCGGATTTTCCTCCTTTGTATAGGCCAGCAGGCCGCCCGCGCGGAGCATGCCGAGCTGGCGCTTCGTCAGCTGCGCCGTGAGCGGGATACGTTCCCCGGTCGTCACGTCGGTGAGCGTGACACGGCCGGCTTCCAGCCCGTGGTCCAGGTCGTCCAGCAGCAGCTCATCGCCCTGATGCAGGCGGTCGTAATCTTCCGGGTGTTCAAACGTCAGCGGCAAAATACCGGCGTTGATCAGATTCGCGATGTGGATGCGCGCAAAGCTCTTGACGATGACCGCGCGTACGCCCAGGTACAGCGGCACCAGCGCCGCGTGCTCCCGGGAGGAGCCCTGGCCGTAATTGCTGCCGCCCACCAGGATGTTCTCCCCCGCGGCTTTGGCCCTTTCGGGAAAGCTTTCGTCCACCACGCCGAAGCAGAACTGGGACAGGTAAGGGATGTTGGACCGGTACGGCAGGATCTTGGCCCCGGCAGGCATGATATGATCAGTCGTAATGTTATCGCCCACCTTCAGCGTCAGCTGCGCGCGGATGCTGTTGCCCACCGGACGGCCCGCGGGAAACGCCTTGATGTTCGGGCCGCGCAGCACCTGCGCGTCCCTGTCCTGCTCCGGCGGCAGCGGCGGCAGCACCGCGCTGTCATCCACGCGGAAGGTTTCCGGCATCCGGATCACCGGCGCCTCGCCCAGGGTGCGCGGGTCGGTGATATGGCCCGTCAGCGCGGAGGCGACGGCCGTCTCCGGGGACACCAGATAGACCTGTCCGTCCCGCGTGCCGCTGCGGCCGAGGAAGTTGCGGTTGAAGGTGCGCAGGGACACACCGCCGGAATTGGGCGAGAAGCCCATGCCGATGCAGGGGCCGCAGGCGCATTCCAGCAGCCGCGCGCCGCTCAGGAGGATGTCGTTGAGCGCGCCCATATCCGACAGCATGGTCAGCACCTGGCGCGATCCCGGCGATACCGAAACGCTCACCCCCGGCGCGACCGTTCTGCCCTTGAACAGCGCCGCGACCGTCAGCATGTCCTGCAGGGACGAATTCGTGCATGAGCCGATGCAGACCTGGTCCACAGCCACATCCGCGAGCGTGGACACCTTCACCACATTGTCCGGACTGTGCGGGCAGGCGATCAGCGGCTCGAGCGCGCTCAGGTCGATGTCGATCACGCGGTCGTAAACGGCGTCCTCGTCGCTGCTGAGCGGCGTGTAGTCCTGCTCGCGGCCCTGCGCTCTGAGGAACGCGCGGGTGATCTCGTCCGACGGGAAGATGGACGTGGTCGCGCCCAGTTCCGTGCCCATATTGGTGATGGTGGCGCGCTGCGGCACACTCAGCGTTTCCACGCCCGGACCGCCCCACTCGATGATCGCGCCGACGCCGCCCTTCACTGACAGGATGCGCAAAATCTCCAGGCTCACATCCTTCGCGGTCACGAAGGGGCGCAGCCGTCCGGTCAGGTGGACCTTGTACATTTTCGGCATGGTGATGTAGTAGGCGCCGCCGCCCATCGCGACCGCGACGTCCATCCCGCCCGCGCCGAAGGCGAGCATGCCCAGGCCGCCGCCCGTGGGCGTATGGCTGTCAGACCCGATCAGCGTCTTCCCGGGAACGCCGAAGCGCTCCAGATGCACCTGGTGGCAGATGCCGTTGCCCGGCCTGGAAAACCAGATGCCGTGCTTAGCCGCCACCGACTGGATGTAGCGGTGATCGTCAGGGTTCTCAAACCCGCACTGCAGCGTGTTGTGGTCGATATAGGCCACGGACCGTTCCGTCCGCACCCTGTCGATCCCCATGGTTTCAAACTCAAGGTACGCCATGGTGCCGGTCGCATCCTGCGTCAGCGTCTGGTCGATTCTGAGCGCGATTTCCTCACCGGGCACCATACTGCCCCCGACCAGGTGCGACTGAATGATTTTCTGCGCGATTGTCAGGCCCATACGTCGGTCCCCTTTCTGACAATGTTCTCCAGCGCGTTTTTCACGTGCTCGGTCAGCAGCCGGTCCGCCAGATCCGCGTCCCGCTGCACGATCGCCCGGTAGATGGCTTCATGCTCCGCGACGGACTGCGCGGCGCGGTCGCGCTGCGAGAGCGAGGCCATGCGGTACTTTTGCACCTTATTGTGCAGGGGCTCCAGCGTATCCCTGAGCACCTGGCTGCCGCAATGATCGTAAATGATGTCATGGAAGCGTCCGTCCAGCGATTTCAGGTGATCGGCGTCGCTCTTGCTCAGGTAGAACTGCTGAAAATCGATCGCCTCGCGCAGCTCCTGCAGCGCCTCCGGCGTGCATCGCTCGATAAACCCGCGCACCGCCAGCCCCTCGATGCGGATACGGATCGCGCACATATCCTGAAAATCCTGCTGAGAAATGCCCAGCACGACCGTGGCCTTGCCGTTGTCCTCAATCAGGTGCTCCTGGTACAGGCGGCGCAGGGCCTCGCGCACAGGGGTGCGGCTGACGCCCAGCTCCGAGCACAGCTGCATTTCGGTGATGGTCTCCCCGCGGCGGTATTTGCCGCTCAGGATATCCGCCTCCAGGCGCTCGAACACCTGATCGGCCAGCGATACCGTTTTATATTCCATCCTGATTCCCCTTTCCGCGCGTCAGCCTGCCTCCGGACAGGGCCGCGATCCTGGCCTCGAGCTCGTTGGTGGACAGCGCCGTCTGCCGTCCGGACGCGTACTCCGCGTCGATCCAGTCCTTCAGCGCCAGCACCAGCGGGTCCTTCTTGTCCAGGGCCTGGTCCTCGGGCAGCTCGTAGTTTTCATTGATCCAGTAGGCGATGCCCGCCAGCCCGCTGTTCTGCCCGATCATCACCGTCGGCGAGCGGCCCAGGATCTTGCGTGTGTTGAAGATCGTATAGATCTCCGCGTCCTTGAGCAGGCCGTCGGCGTGAATGCCCGCGCGGGTCATGTTGAAGGCATGGCCGACATACGGCGTCATCGGCGGTGCCTCGTATCCGATCTCGTCGCGGAAGTAGCGCGCGATTTCCGTGATCACCGTCGTGTCCATGCCGTCCAGCGAGCCGCGCAGGGAGGCGTATTCCATGATCATCGCCTCAAGCGGGATGTTCCCGGTGCGCTCGCCCACGCCCAGCAGCGAGCAGTTGACCGCGCACGCGCCGTACAGCCACGCCGTGGTCGCATTGGACACGGCCTTGTAAAAGTCGTTGTGTCCATGCCATTCCAGCAGCTCGCTGGGCACGCCGGAATAGTGCCTGAGGCCATATATGATGCCCGGCACGCTCCTGGGCAGCGCCACTTCCGTGAACGGCACGCCCAGTCCCAGCGTATCGCAGGCGCGGATCTTGACCGGAATGCCGGCATCCTCAGACATGCGGGTCAGCTCGTTCACGAACGGCACCACAAAGCCATAGAAGTCCGCGCGCGTGATGTCCTCCAGGTGGCAGCGGGGCATCACGCCCGCCTCAAACGCGTCCGCGATGGTTTTCAGGTAGAACTCCATCGCCTGGCGGCGGGTCATTTTCATTTTTTTGAAGATGTGGTAGTCGCTGCACGACACCAGGATCCCCGTTTCCCTGATCCCCAGGTCCCGCACCAGGCGGAAGTCCTCCCGCGTCGCGCGGATCCACGTCGTGATTTCCGGAAAACGGTAGCCCAGTTCCTGGCAGCGGCGCACCGCCTCGCGATCCTTTTCGCTGTATACAAAGAATTCCGTCTGCCGGATGATGCCGTACGGTCCGCCCAGCCGCGCCATCAGGCGATACAGCTGCACGATCTGTTCCACCGTATAGGGCTCCACGGACTGCTGTCCGTCCCTGAACGAGGTATCGGTGATCCAGATTTCCTCCGGCATGTTCATCGGCACGCGGCGATGGTTGAACGCGATTCGCGGCACCTCGTCGAACGGATAAATGTCTCTGTACAGGTTGGCCTGCGGCACGTCCTGCAGGTCATACTGATAGCTGCGCTCCTCCAGCAGGTTGGTGTGCGGCGACATTTCCAGCAAGAATTCCACTTCCCTTCTTCGGGACATGTCCCTTTGAATTCGTGTATAATTGTATACATGAATACCAGAAATGTCAAGCATAAAATGATGACACAGCATGGGGCGCAGGATGTGCAAAAATGAGCCTTCTTGACAGCTGATTAAACAAATGATACAATAAAAGCGCTGCAACTCCTTCGCACAGAACATCACCTGCTTTTGCCGCGCGCTGAAAGGAATGCCCATGGATCGAAAGGCTCATGTCATCTCTGCCGGTCTCATCCGCGAAGGAGAACCATGACGGAATCACTGCCATCGTCGCTGTTTTCACTGCTGAATCAGCTGGACAGGGAAGGCGTGTCCGGATACGAAAAATACGTGCGCGTCCGGCGCTATATCCAGTTCAAAGCCAGGGAGCAGCGTGTGCCCGTGTGCGGCACGTTTGAGCTGACGCCCCTGTGCAACCTTGCGTGCAGCATGTGTTACGTCCGGCTGGACAGGGCGCAGATGGGGCCGCGGGAACTGCTGCCGGTGGACACCTGGCGTGGCATCATAGACCAGGCGGTGGACGCGGGGCTGATGTACGCATCCGTCACAGGGGGCGAATGCCTGACCTACGAAGGATTCAGAGCGCTGTACCTGCACCTGCGCGCCAGGGGGATCGAAACCGTCGTGCTGACCAACGGGGTCCTGCTGGACGAAGACACCGTCCGTTTCCTGGCCGACCACCCGCCGGCAGGCATCCAGATCACACTGTATGGCGCGGATGAGGACGAGTATGAGCGGGTCACCGGGCGCAGGGTGTTCCGGACGGTCATGGATAACCTGGCCCGGCTGAAGGCGCAAAATCTGCCGACGGTGCTTTCCGTGACGCCCAACCGCGGGATGAAAAAGCCGAAGGAACTGATGCGGCTGCTGTATGAACTGGGCCTCCCCTATCAGATCAACAGCGCGCTGAAGACCCCCCGGGAGGAAACCGGTCGTCCGCTGCGCGAAGCCGCGCTGGAAACCTATCTGGACATCTACAGAGAGGAGCAGCGCCTGTGGGGAGACCAGCCGCTGAGGACGGTGCCGGATGAAGACCTGCCCGACCCCGGGCGGCATCCGGACAGCGGAAACGCCGTGCCGGAAAAAGGCGTCCAGTGCGCCGCCGGGCGGTCATCCTTCTGCGTGACCTGGGACGGCAAGCTGAAGCCCTGCAACACCTTTCCCGGCATTGAGGCGGATGTCCGGCAGCTCGGCTTTCAGGCCGCGTGGGCGCAGATCAGCCGGCAGGTGCAGGAAGTGCCGCTGCCGGTCGAATGCCCGGGGTGCCCCTTTGAAAGGATCTGCAATCATTGCATCATCGAGCATCTGGATGGCGGACAGCCCGGGCATGTGAACCCTGCCGTGTGCGGGCATGTCAGGTGTCTCGTCAAAGAAGGAGTGCTGCGTCTGTGAGGTTTCTCCCCCGCACGGCGTATCGCGATACTGACAGAACAGTCAAAAAGGAGGAAGGCATGATGGAAAACGAAAAAAAGGCCTACGAATCTCCTGAGGTCGAGATGATCGAATTTGATTTCAGGGATCAGGTGGTCGCTTCCGGCGGAGGCGGTTCCGCTTACTGCAATTCCCGTACGGTCTGGGGGACAAGCTACCGTGACGGCCGCTGCTGGCCGGTATACACCGCCTGAGTTTCCTGCAGACGGCGTCATTCAGGAGGGAAGCGCAACGCTCCCTCCTGATTGTGCTACAAACGATCAGGTCCGGAACGCGCCAAGGCCCACACCGCGAATCCTGACCATTTCCGCTTGGCACGAGCTGGCCCGCGGGGGAACCACGCTCCCGATACGCATACAGGTGAACGGCAGCAGCATGTTTCCGCTGATCAGAAGCCGCAGCGACCATGTCACCGTCTGCCCGCTGACCGGTTGTCCGGAAATCGGCGATATCGTCCTGTTCGCCGACCCTGAGAGAGGCAGGTATGTCCTGCACCGCGTCTGGCAAATCGAGGGGGAGCAGATACTGACCTGGGGCGACAACTGCCCCGCGTCGGACGGATGGATGCCCCTGAACCGGCTTTGGGGAAAAACCGTTCTGATCGAGCGGGGCCACAGGCGCATCCGGCCCGAACGAAAAGCCGGGCTGCGGCTGGCGCGCGCGTGGCACCGGGTCGGTTGGGTCTGGCGTCTGGCGGGAAGATGCCGCCGAGCGGCCGCGCGCATGATCGGCCGTCTGATTTCACGGGCAGAAAGGTGAGGCATGGTTTATCGCATCGGGGAGATGACGCTGAATTCTGAAGTCAGCCTGCCATCCTTTTCGGCGTTTGCCTGCGAACCGGCTGAGGCGGACGTGACGCTGACGCTGGGCGGCGCGCTCCCCACGGAAGGGGATGCGCGGGACATCGGGGGCCTGACGGTCACCCGGCTGCCGGAGGCGTGGCTGCTTCAGCCGCCGGAAAAGAAAGACATCGGGCTGATCGTCAGCGAAGACTATACCCGGCTGCGCCTGGCGGGTCCCGCAGCGCTGGCGCAGGACAGCCGCGCTGAATGGCTGGTCCGGGTGGCGCTGGAATGCCTGCTGATCCGCAGGGGGTATGTCTCGCTGCACGCTGCCGCCGTGTCGCTGGACGGCGACGCCTACGCGTTTACGGCGCCCTCCGGAACGGGAAAGTCCACCCGGGCCGCCGCATGGCAGGCGGCATTCGGCGCCGGACTGATCAGTGGGGATCGCCCGCTGATCAGGGTGGACACGCTGACGCTTTACGGCGTTCCATGGGACGGCAAGGAGCAGTGCTTCCGCAACGTACAATTTCCGCTGCGCGCGATCTGTGAGGTCCGGCGCTCCAAAGCAGTGCACGCGCGCGCGATGAGCTTCGAAAAGCGTCGCCGCCTCCTGCTGCAGCAGAGCTTTTTGCCGATGTGGGACCCTGAGACGAGCGCCGTGCACATGATGAATCTCACGCGGCTCGCCAGGTCCGCCCTGATCGTGCGGATGTACGGCGGCCCGCAGCCTGGGGACGCGGCCGCGATGCGGCGCTCGCTGGACCAACGTGAATGGGAAACGGAGGTGCCTGACATGAAGGCCAGAAGCGGTTTCGCACTGAGAAATGTCGTGGGGGAAAATATCCTGATGCCGACCGGGGACAATATCGGGCAGTATCACGGCACGCTCGTCATGAACGAAGTCGCCGCCTTCGTGTGGAAAAAACTGCAGTCCCCGATTTCGGAGGAGGAACTGCTCACCGCGATCCAGGATGAATATGCGGTCGATCAGGCCGTCGCCGCCAGGGACCTGAGCCGGCTGCTGGAAAAACTGAAAAGCTATGGACTGATCGAGGAAGACTGAACACCGGTTTCGATCGGTCTGCGCCCGCCATTGGCGATGGATGTACCGGAGGTGACTTATGAAACGATTCCTGACCATCTTCCTTCTCCTGCTGTGCGCCGCCGGGCTGGCGGCCGCGGAGGACGTGTATGTCATCAACGCAGACGCGACCAGCTGGATCGAGGGGAAAGACCCGTCCGCCTACGTCCCGTACCGGATGATCGACGGCGTTGAAACGACGGCATTCCAGTTTTCCACCAAGACGACGCCGCTTGGCAAGGCGTACGTGTACTTTTATTTCAGCGCGCCGTCACGCGTCGATGCCTTGTGGATCAAAAACGGGTTCTGGAAAATCACCGACGGACTGGACCAGTACACCCGCAACAGCCGCGTGAAGAGCATGACCGTGGCCTTCCAGTACGACGGCTCCTCCAGCTATGCCGACGCCCAGACCGTGACCCTGCCCGACGACAGTCAGCGGCAGGACTGGACCCGCATCAGCCTCGGCACTCATCAGAACGTCGTGTCCGTCCGGTTCCTGATCAAGTCCATCTATCAGGGAACCAAATACAAAAACGACGTCTGTATCTCTGAGGTGCGGTTCATCGGGAGCGGCTCGTCCGCCCCATCCTCCGCGTCCCCGCTGTACGGCCTGGCCAAGCAGAAGCTGGCCACGCGTGACGGCCCCGGCACCACCTACAACGAAAAGGGCACCTACAACGTCGCCGGCCAGTACATCCGCGTCCTGTCCCGCGCGTGGGACAGCCGCAACCGTATCTGGTGGGTCAAATGCGAAATCCCCTACCGCAATGAGATCCGCGTGCTGTGGACCGGCTACAAGCGCTTTGACAGCAGTACCCTGCCGCTGGAATCCATTCCCATCGAGGGGCAGGGCAGCGGCTCCTCGGGGAGCGGGCAATCTTCAGGCGGCGGTTCCTCCGCCGGGGGACCGACCGCCGTGCCGCCCATCACGGGCAGCGGATGGTCCGATGTTTTCCGCCGGCTGGTGATGAACGGCCTGTACCGCTACGCCGGGCCCGTCTACGACACCATGGACGACGTCCTCTTCAGCCTCTTTGACTTTGACCGGGACGGCACGCCGGAGCTGATCACCTCCAACGGCGACCACAGCATGGCCGGGCGGATCAATTACGTGTATGTTTTCCGCAACGGCAGCGCCGTATACGCGGGCGACGTGGGGTTCCGCGACAGCATCCTGCAGTTTTACCCGGGCTCCGCCTATCCCGGGCTGTTCTGCCGGGACGGCAACATGGGCGTGTATACCACCGAGTATTACTCACTGTCAGGCGCCGGCATACGCCGTGAGGCCGTCGCCGAATACCGTCATATTCCCGATAACGACCCCTACGGCTGGCTGGACGAGCCGATCGTGTCGCAGCTGACCTCCGACACGGCGCTGTTTGCGCTGGTCAACAGTGAAGCGTTCTCCGATATTCTTCCTATGTACACCCTCGCGCAGATCAACGCCCGGGGCGGGTGGGACCAGTTTGTCGCAGAGTTCAGCACCGTATCCGCAGCCGGCGCGGTCTGGCAGACGCAGTACCGCAGCCTCTTCACCTCCGGCCAGTACCGGAACTATCTGTACAACTCCAATCCGGAGTATCACTCGCTGCTGATGAGCGCCGGGCCGCAGAATACCTCGCTCGCGATCCACGACCTGGACCGCGACGGCACGCCCGAGCTGCTGGTCCGGACCGATTACGGCATCGAACAGATCGATGTGTTCACCGTATCGGGCGGCAGCGTCCTCTGGCTGGGCACGATGGGCGGCGACAACTTTTTCCAGGATGTTTTCTGGCTGAACACCGACGCTGATCCCGGGGTGATCACGCTGAAGGGCGGCCCCGCCATGACCATGGACCGCTACACCGTGCAGAATCACGCGCTGACGCACACGCCGCTGGGCAGGACCTTGGTCGACAGCAACGGCGAGGAGACCGTCGGCCTGCAGATGTATGTGAGCGACAGCGGCCTTTATCAGACCCTGTACAATATGCTGGTCCTCAATCAGAACGACGCCGCGCGCTCGATCACCTGGCTGAACGGCGGCGCGCTGAACACGGACGCCGCCTGGTCCGCGTTCTGGTCCACGCTGCAGTCGCGCGATACGGGCGGCGAAGCGCTGAAATACTGACGTATGCCTGTTCAGGACGCTTGAGTGTCCGGCATTTCAGGACGAACAACACCGCAATATTGTACGCCGCAGGGGCTTTTGTCGCCCCTGCGGCGTATTCACCTTATCCGGCACCTGTTGGGTTATTCCGTCACCACGCGGGCCATCATCACGTCCCGGTCCGTCATCGGGATCTCCTCGCACATCATCCGCCGGAAGCACAGGCAGACCGTGCTGTCCCGTGTCCTGCCCAGGAAACGGTCGTAATAGCCCGCGCCGTGGCCCAGGCGCCGCCCGTCAGACGAGGCGGACACGCAGGGGACCACGATCAGGTCCAGGGTATCGGCCTCGGCGGTGTCCCCCGTGCCCTCCGGCTCCAAGATGCCGTATGCCCCGGGCCGCAGCTGCGCCGTATCGCGGATGCGCACGGCCAGCATCTGTCCGCCGACGCATTTCGGCACATACAGCTGTTTCCCGTCCGTAAGCGCCTGGCGGATGATCCCGTCCGTAGCCGGTTCGCCCGGCATGCTGACATACACAAACACGCTCCGCGCGTCATGATACCATGCGGACGCGATCACGCGCGCCTGGATGCGCTCCCCCGCGTCGCGCACGTATTCGCAGGACAGGGTGCGCCGCCTGACGGCCAGCGCCGCCCGGAGCGCTTTTTTTGCCTTGTCTGATGCGTTTTCCATGGGACTGATTCCTGTATTTATTGCTTTCCGGGGCCCTTGTATTCAAAGCACAGCATGGTGATATCGTCAAACTGCGGCGCATCGCCGACAAAGCGGTTCACCGCGTCACGCACATTGCCCAGAATGACCTGGGGCTTGGCGTCCGGCGCCTCGTTCAGCGCCGCGAGCATACGCTCCGTGCCGAAGAGCTGTTCTTCGCTGTTGGTGGCCTCCGCGACGCCGTCCGTATACACAAACAGCTTGGCACCGGGCTTCAGCGTGAGCTCATACTCCTTATACTTGACGCCCTCCATGCCGCCGATGACGAAGCCATGCTTGTCCTTGTACAGCTCAAACGGACCGTCCGGCTGCTTGATGGCGGGATACTCGTGGCCCGCGTTGGCGGCGGTCAGCTTGCCGGTGGACAGCTCCAGGATGCCGATCCACACCGTGACGAACATCTCCGCCTCGTTGTTGGTGCAGATCGATTCATTGGTCCTGGCGAGGATCTCCCCGACGGAGCGGCCGAGCATGGCGACGCTCTGCAGGATGATCTTGGAGACCATCATGAACAGCGCCGCGGGAACGCCCTTGCCGGAAACGTCCGCCATTACCATGCACAGGTGGTCCGGATCGATCAGAAAGTAATCATAGAAATCGCCGCCGACCTCCTTGGCCGGGTGCATCGTGGCGTAAATGTCGAAATCCGGGCGGTCCGGGAAGGCCGGGAAGATGTGCGGCAGCATGGCCGCCTGAATATTGGTCGCCAGCGCCAGCTCCGTTCCGATGCGCTCCTTCTCCGCTGTGACTGTTCTGACTTCTTCCATATATTCCACGGTTTTGTGGGAGATGGCCGCAAAGGATTCCGCCAGCTCCTGGATCTCGTCACCGGTGCGGTAGGCGTCCTCCATTTTGAATTCCACGTCGCCCTTGCTCAGGGAGGAGATCCGCTTGGTGATCCGGTTCAGCGGCCTGACGATCCGCTTGCCCAGGATCAGCGCGCCGGCCAGCACCAGAAGCACCGCCCCGCAGAACAGCACGATGGTCAAATTTCTGTAATTTCCGCTCTTCTCCCTGTAGATCCCCATCGCTTCTTCCTGCAGTGAGGACAGGCGCTCGTTCATCACCGTCACCGGCTGTCCGGCCAGCTCGTGGCTGTAAGCGAAAAGCATCGTCCAGCCGGAAACCTGCATCGGGACGCCGATCATATAATAATCGCCGTCGACCAGGGTCACCTGGCGCACGTCCGTCTTGCTGGCCATCGCGTCGGTGACCAGCGCGCTCAGCGCGGCGTTCTCCGTCTGCCGCAGATCGATGGCGTGCGCGCTGTCACGCACCTGCAGCAGGCCTTCCTGCCGCGGGGAATAAATCACGTGTCCGTCCTGATTGACGACCAGGCGGAACGCGCCTGCCTCGCTTCGGACATCCACCTTGTTCTGCATCGCGCGCAGGTATACGTCCGTCCCCACGACCGCGGCCAGCGCTCCATCCGGCCCGTACACGGGCTGCGCGCAGACCACGCTGAGCTCCTTGGTGCTCACGTCTTCCTCTATATCGCAGAACACCTGATGGCCCGCCGCCTCGGCCTGCTTGTACCAGAAGCGCGAGCGGCAGTCATAGTCGATCATCTCGCCGTTTTCATACCAGGCGCTGCCGTTCATTTCCACCGTCAGGAAAACGCCGTTCGGCAGACCGACGTACACCGTTTCCGCGTCGGTCGTTTCGCAGATGGCGAGCATCATGTCTGTCATATTGGCAATCAGGCCGGCCTTGGCGATCACATCCGGGTCCGATGCGTCCACCCCATGCGGCAGGATCACCATGGCCGACAGCTGATCGAACGAGTTAGGATCCGGCGCCGCATATTCCCTCGGCTCATATTGATCCGGATCGGCGAACAGCACCTCGGCGTACTGCGCCAGCAGGGAGACGCGGCTGCGCGCGCCTTCAAACATCTGGCTCATCACCTGGGTTTCCAGCTGTGCGGTGCGGTCCAGGTTCGATTCGATCACGGTATCCATCAGGAAATTAGTATACTCGGTGATGGATTCCTGCTGACGCGCGCCCGATTCCGCGACCAGGCCGGAGAGCATCCGGGTGTGATTGATCGAAATGCCTGAAAAAACTGCCGAAATCAATATCACAGTCACCAGGATCAGATTGAAAATCTTGTTTTCTATGCCGCCAATAACCCAGTTCTTAATCCGTCTCATCCAAACCCTCCCAGGTGCCCGCGCCGGTTTGCTTGGCGTTCTTTGCCTCACAGCACTTGATTATAGCATGATGAACAGCGCACTGTCAACGCAGTTCCCGGAGGAAACCCGGAAGTTCCCGGAGGAAAACCCGGAAGGCTTCACGCGTGGTCATTATTATTGCGTGCACGGTAAACATGCGTATATGGCGCCTGCTTTTTTTCCTGAAAAGGCTTGCGTTTATAAGTGATTAATGTTAGAATTCTGTAAACGGTTCGTCAACACTGATGTCCTTCCGGTGAATTTTTTTGGAAGAAAGTGTTGCAAAAACGTTAAGCAATGGATATAATGGACCATGTATTCCTGTGCAACGGGAATGATGACTGAGTATCGCAGGAGGCCGATCTGCTTATGCCTGGCAGAAGAAATGTTTTCAGCAGCCTGAAGAATAAAGCGCAGACGATGATCTCGCGTTTTCTTTATGAGGAGCGCGGGAGCGGCTACGGTTCCGGCGCGTATATGGATGACGACCCTCCCTATGAGGAAGAGCGCCCCCGCCGTTCCCGCAGGAACGAGCAGCAGCGCTCATACGAGGAGCAGCCGGCCGAGCAGGCGTGGCAGGCCCCGTATCAGGGGACGTATGCCCAGCAGGAGCAGCCGCAGTATGCCCCGCCCCAGCAGTCACCGCAGCCCGTGACCCAGTTTTCCGCGCAGCTGGAAGAGCAGCAGAGCCGCAGCCGCCAGGAAAACCCCAACATGGTGCCGTTTCCCGGCACCTACGCGCAGGAGCAGGAGCAGCCCCAGGCCAGCCCCTGGGGCATCTGCGTGCTGAACCTGCGCAGCAATGCCGAATGCCGCCTGGCCATTTCCATGCTGCGTCAGGGCAATGCCTTGATGGTCATCATGGAGAATGTCGGCGATTCCGCCGAAATGCGCCGCTATGTGGACACGCTGTCCGGCGCGTGCTTCTCGCTGAACGCGACGATCACCAAGGTTTCCCGCCACGGCGCGTATCTCCTGGCGCCGGGCCAGATTTCCGTGATGGCGGACGCTGTCACCAGCCAGATGAACAGCGTGCAGCGCCGTCCGCAGGCCGCCGCGCAGCCGCGCGCGCAGCGGGCGTCCTACGCCCCGCAGCAGTCCGCGTATCCGTCCAGCTACCAGACGCCGACCGACGAAAACGGCTTTGAGTACCGCGCGCCCGCGCCGGAACCGCAGCAGCAGGGCTTCTATTACCGTCAGCCGCAGCCGGCGCCCGCTATGCCCGCGTTTGAAAACCAGCGTCCCGGCGCCGGATACGTCCCGGACCAGTACGAAGCCGTCAACTGACAGGGGGATAATATGGCGATTACCGTACAGATGATTGAAAGCAAGGAATTCACGACCGCTCCGATGGGCTATAAGCGCAAGGAAGTCGACATGTTCCTGGACGAGATCTGCGACGAAATGGATCGCATGAACGAGGAAATTGCCAGCCTGCAGCTCAAGCTGAGCCAGGCCAGCCAGCCCTCCGGCGCGCAGCAGCCTTTCCGGCCGCAGCGCGCGGCGGCCCGGGCCGCGGTGCCCGCGCCGCTCGATTTGGATGAGCCGCCGGCCGATCAGTCGGCCGCGCCAGCCGAATCCGCGCCGGAAGCAAAAAAAGAGCCGCTGCGCACTGACCCTGGCGCGGAAGCCGCGGGCATGCTGCGCACCGCCCAGCGCGTCTATGACGAAACCATCCGCGACGCCAAGGAAGAGGCCAAGCGCATCGTCGACGGCGCGCAGGCCAAAGCGGACGAGCAGCTCAAGCTGCAGCAGAAGGAGCGCGAGGAAATGGAAGAAGCGCTCACCGCCCTGCGCGAGTCCGCCCTTGAATACAAAAAGAAGCTGCAGGCGCTGCTCAACGGCCAGCAGAAGCTGCTGGACGACGCGGCCGGACTGTTCGATACCGCCGCCACATAACCAGGAGGAGGAGCTCAATTGGACGATCCCGTAGGACGATGGTCCCTGCCCGCGCTCACAGCGCTGCTGCTGATGGGCGTGATTCTGATGTATGAGGCGCTGAAAAACTGCCGCCCCGACCAACTGAAAAAGGACGCCGGTCCGTCCCTGCGCCAGCTGTTGGCGCATATGCCTGCCGCCAGGAGCGCTTTGCGTACCTTGCGGCTGTATTTCTATGTCTGCCTGGGCATGCAGACCGCCCGCTGCCTGCCCGGGCTGAACGCCTGGCAGACGCCGCTGGCCGGGCTGGCGCTGACTGTATTCATTCACTTTGTCTGTACGCTGCTGCCCGCGCGCGCCGCGCGGAAACGCGCGGACCGGTTTGTCCGCGCGCACGCTGGCCTGTACAACGCGCTGAGCCTGCTTTTGCGGCCGCTGACCGCGCTGAACGAGCGTCTGCAGCGCGCCATGCCATCCCTGAAGATGGACGAGGAGGGCGCGATCGGCGATCACGTCACCGAGGACGAGATCCGCGCCATGATGGACCTGGGCGAGGAAAAAGGCGAATTGGAGGGCGACGAGCACGCGCTGCTGGAAAACGTGCTGGACTTCGGCGACCTGAAGGCGGTGGACTGCATGGTGCACCGCGTGGACATGACCGCCGTATGGATCGGGGACGACGAGAAAACCGTGGCCGACCTGATTTCCGAAACGGGACTGTCGCGTCTGCCCGTCTACGACGAAAACACGGACGATATCGTCGGCATCCTGTTCGCACGTGATTTTCTGCTGAACCTGAACAAACGCCCCGGCGAGAAAAAGCCCCTGCGCAAGCTGCTCAGGGAGCCGTATTTCGTGCCCGAAACCGTCCGCGCCGGCACGCTGCTCAAAAACATGCAGCACACCAAAAACCACATGGCCCTGGTCGTGGACGAGTACGGTGGCATCAGCGGACTGGTGACCATGGAGGATCTGCTTGAGCGCATCGTGGGCGACATCTACGACGAGTACGACACCCCAGAGACGGTCCCGGACATCCAGCAGACCGCCGATGGCGTCTGGCGCGCGGACGGCTCCGTCACGCTGGAGGCGCTGGGTGAGGCCATGGGCGTGGACATTCCCGAAAACGAGGATTACGACACGCTGGGCGGCCTGTTCCTGAGCCGGTTTGCGGAAATCCCCGAAGACGGCACCCGCCCGGAAACCACCATTCCCCTCACGCCCGGCCTGACGCCACCCGAGCACGGCGGCTATGACGCCCTTCACATTCAGGTGGAGGAGCTGCTCGACCATCGTGTGGAGCACGCCACGGTCCGCCTGCTGCACTGCGACGCCCCCGAGAGCACGCAGAATCAGGCGGCCGACGCGGGCAATTCTCACTGAGAAGAAGCGTTTTTCTCCCCTTGATCGCCAAAAGGCAGAACAGCGGCCGTTCTTGTTCCGCCTTTTTTATTGCCTGACTATTGACAATCGCGCCTGAACGCATTATAATTTGTATTGAATCCGGTCAGTTTTCTGTTTGATTTGTACATTTTCATTTCGATTTAAGATGACGTTTTCGTCATTTTAAAAATATTTTCAAAGGAGCGTTTTGCATGATGAAAAAGTTGCTTGCTTTCTTCCTGGCGCTGACAATGCTGGTCAGCCTGGCCGCCATCACAGCGCAGGCCGCGGACGAACCCATTGAAATCCTGTTCTGGTCCACCCGCAAATCGGGCGGGAACCTCAAGGTCGTCGAGCATGAGGTGGAAACCTTCAACGAGACTATCGGCAAAGAGCTCGGCATTCACGTGACCCATGAACCGCAGGGCGGCTATCCGGAAATCTGGGCCGCGCTGTCCACCGCCTCCGGCAATGTCGCGCCGGATGTGGTCGCGCTGGGCAACACCTATATCCCCTACGCGCTGGGTGAGGATATGCTCGCGGACATGGCGCCGCTGGCCGCCGCGGACAACTATGAGCTGGCCGGCAACCTGATGAGCTGGGTGCTCGACATCGCCGGCAACACTGACGGCGAGATCCACTCCCTGCCGTACATCCGTTCGACCCCGGTGCTGTACTACAATAAGGGCATCGCGGACGAGCTGGGCATCACCATCAACCAGCAGATCACCATCGAAGAGCTGGAAGCCTTCGGCAAGGCCGCCATGCTCAAGGACGAGCAGGGCAACGTCACCCGCTACGGCTTCGAGCTGCTCAAGGACTTCGGCTATTATAACGCCGCGTGGA
>CAMNEH010000020.1 GCA_946536315.1 uncultured Clostridia bacterium | reverse complement strand
AGCTGGACGCCGAGACCGGCGAGGTGCTGAACACGGACCGCTACAAGGTGGATTATACCCCGCGCTGGCATGTGTTCACCCTGGAGCGTGACTGGCGGAGGATGGAATTCGATCCGGACGATCTGGAAGCCCTGGCCCGGCAGGAACTCAGCTTCGCCTACAGCAATATGTGGCTGGACGAGCCGGACTTTGACCAGGATGAGCCGGACGGCTGGACCTACGAGCAGGACGGCCTGACGGCGCGGTTCACCGCCTGCTGGGCCGGCATGGAGGATTACGAGGTCACCTTCGATAAAAACGGGTCTGTGGTGAGCATGAGCCGCCGTCCCTCCGCTTCCACGGAGCAGGCGCCAGGCGCGGCGTCGCAAGCCGTCGTCCCCACCCCGCGCCCGGACGGCAAGCCGTGGTGCTGGGGCCTGGACTTCGCGCCGGCGGCGTTCTGGGCGGAGCTGGAGCAGGCCATGGCAGCCCGGGATGTCACCGCGGCCAACCTGGAGGAGAAGAAGGCCGCATGGAACGCGGAGTACGGCAGTGACATGAGCTGGCCCCAGGACTGCTACGTGATCAGCTATTTCCTGGAAGCGCGGGACCTGTCGGATTTCGACGATTGCTATCCTGTCTTTCCATCCAAGGACGGGAAGACCCGGGAGGAGATCGAAGCGATGGCCGCCGAAGCCTTCCGCAAGGTCGCCGAGCCGGTCATGGGCGCGGAATGGGCGGAAAGCGCCTGGTGCCTCGCCACCCTGTGGAGCGACGGCTTCAATTACAACGCAGTCGATGCCATGTACGGCCGTCCCGTCTGGTACGTGGAGTTCCGCGTCGGCGGCTACGGCGACTGGCAGGGCTGCGGCTACGTCCAGCTGGATGAGAACGGTAACGTGCTGGACGCCCGGCAGGAGATGAGCAACGGATAAAACAACACGCGAATGACAGAAGACCTCCCCGGATGACGCTGTCCGGGGAGGTATCGAAACGGATCAGATCTGATGAATCAGAATGAGGTGCGGATCAGAGACTGTAAGAAGCTCATCGGTAAATCCGCTCTTGCTGGCAAGAAGACAGAAGAGTTCCCGGCCCTTAGATGGGATAAACTGGGCTTTCAGTTTCAGGCTGTCCAATTCCTGCGGACCGGCTGCTTTAGACCTGTATTTGCATTCGCCTGCCAGCAGATGATGGTCATCATAAGCGATCCAGCCCTGATAGCTCTGCTTTCCTTTTCTCTCCAGATCCATTTTCCCCTGGGCTGTCACCAGGGATTTCATATAGTTGGTCTGTTTCAGGGCTTCCATCCGCATATCATCGTCGATCATGAGATGGATATGCTCAAGGTCGGCCCGGGCAAACCGGTTTTCGGAGATCTTCCCTACACTGCCATCCTTGGCATTGTTTCCGAACAGCCGGGACAGGACCGCGCCGATCTGGCTCTTGCCCTCGCCACCATTGCCCTTGATCACCATCATCCGCTGTCCTTTATTGCTGGGAATCAGGCAGTATCCGACATATTCCTGCAGGGTGGCAATATCCTCCGGGTAAAGCAGCTGATCCAGGAATCCCAGCCAGTGTACCGGTGCCGCAGCATTCGGATTGTACCGGACGGGAAACCGGGAACGGACGATTTCATCCCTGTTGGTAGTGAAACGTCCGTCCAGGAACAGGGTGCCGTTGGCCAGATGGATCCGGTCCGTCTGGGGCAGGAGCTTATCCGTCCGGGCTGTTATTTTCAGCAGTTCGATCAGACTGGTGATTTTCTTGGTCACATTCGTGACGATGTAGGGTTTTACCAGCTGATAGATATCTTTTTTCAGCAAGCTTTCATCCATCAGGCGCCCTTGAGGGGTAAAGAACGCGTTATCCGTGTAGACTAACTTGTGCTGTGCGAGAAACTGCTGACAGAAATCGCCTTCATTGATGGACGTACCGGTGAACCAGTCAGGCCACCAGTCCAGCCGTTCGATCTTTTCCTTCGGCATCTTCGGCTCCTCCTTCCTTTTCGGATTGCAGGATTCCTTCCAGTCTGCCGATGGTCCCGTCCTGGATCAGGGCTTCCGCAGTATCTTTCCGTAATTCTTCATCCGGTGTGTACAGCAGGTCCAGATAATACCCGATGGTCGGCAGTGTCTGACATGCCTCCACAAAGCGGAGATCCCAGTCCTCATCGGTCATAGCCGGGGCAAACTGTTCTTTTCTGTTCTTCAGCAGTCGTTCATATTCCGCCAGCACCCGGATGCAGTGTGTTTCAACGTCCCGCTGCCGGGCCAGCTGCCTCCGGAGAGGGGAGGCAGCTGACGGAGCAGGGGGTGTTGGGATCGATGTGGAAATCACAGGCGAGTTTCTCTGCGGCTTCCCAGGCCGTGAGTCCAAACAGTTTGGCGGTGAAATCGATCACATCGCCGGTCTCATGGCATCCGAAGCAGTAGTACCGTTCATCCACCTTCATGGACGGATGCCGGTCGTCATGGAAGGGGCAGCAGGCCATTCCGTTTTGGCTGACCTTCAGCCCGTAATACTCGGCGGCCTGTCGGGTAGTGACGGCCGCCTTTACTGTGGTAAAAAGGTTTTTCAATGGGTTCCTCCTTGGTTCTATCCTGATCTGGATATGATGTGGAATAAGTTGTGCTTTCCTCCTTGTCCGTTTCCCGGGTAGAAACCTTGTTTGGCTCACACCCAGTCCCCAGTGGGGCGCTTGCTTCCGGCGGTAAGGTGCTTCGTGAAGATGGGTCCGTGGATCCGGAAGGTCGTGGCGGTGTATCTCGGGCAAGGATGTCGGCTGAGTTTTCAAGGTACACTTGATGCCGGTCATCACTGCGAGTTTATCGCAGAGAAGGCGTAGAGCCTGAAAATTGGGCGGAATTGCAATTTTGGAAGAACCAAAAAGAAAAACCTTGCAAAAGTGCAAGGTAAAGGGAACGGTTCTCTTTTCATGGAAGGACGTTTCTGGTATAATCATGTCAAGGGCAGTATGATTGCAGTTGTGCAAGAAAGCAGCAGACTGAATCGTCTGTATGTAGGGAGGCGATGGATAATGACGACAAAAAGGAACGCTCACCATCTGACGTGGGTACTCTCTACCTTCATCATATTTATAGTTTTTGTGTTGGTGATACCGATAAGTATGGCTGAAGACGCTGAGGTGTTGTATCCTATTCGCGAAAACGGTCTCTGGGGCTACATAAACCGGGCGGGGGACGTGTTGATCGAGCCGCAGTGGGATGAGGCGGAACCATTCAGCGAAGGGATCGCGGTCGTGGGAACCGGCGGCTTGCAGGACAGACTGTACGGCCTGATCGACCGGGACGGAACGGCCGTCGTGCCTGTCCGCTACGCCGGCATGAAGGATTGCGGTGCGTTCTGCCTTTTCGGCGACGAAGCGGTTCTGGGGGACGGAAAAATCGGATGGTATGACAAAGCCGGCGGTTTCTGTCAGGACCCTGTCTATGATGACGCGGACGGGACGCCGACGGACAGCGGCCTGATTTTCGTGTCCTGGTATGAGGATGAGGACCGCAGCTATGACCGTCATCACGACGTGTATATGGACCGGAGCAGCGGCAAGACGGCGATTCCCTTCGATTATATTGGCGAAAACTATACAGAAGGGACCTTCCATGAAGGCTATGCCTACTGGCTGATCGAGAACGACGAAGGCTTCGACGCCTTCCTGATCGACCTGACGGGCCGCCGCGTGGTATTCCCGAACGGAATCGTTCCCGACGGCGACGTGTGCGAAGGCGTACTGCGAATCGTCAGCGATGACGGCGAGGGGAATCTGTCCGGCCTGGCCCGTCCCGACGGGACCGTCATCTTTACCATGACGAAAAACGACGGATATCTGATTTCCGACGCCAGCGAAGGCCGGGTGTTCTTTGAGCGGGATGCCAATCAGGTGGGGATCATGGACCTGGAAGGAAACGTGATCCTGCCGGCGGTGCTGGACTATGATCCGGGATGGTTTCACTTAGGGAGAGAGAGCCGGCTTTTCTTCCGGAACGGATACGCGCTCATCATGCTATGCGACGAGGACAATCACCGCTCCTATGTCTTTGTGGACCGGGAAGGCGGGACGGTTTTCCGGATGGACGAAAACCCCGCGCCCGGGATCCATATGTATCCGTGCACCTTCGCCATGGAAAACGGGCTGGCCTGGTACACAAAAAGCGTTTTGCATGCGAACGGAGAATATGAAACCGGATACGGCCTGATCCGTCTGACAGAGTCGGCGGGCGGATTCCTCACGGAACCGGTTTACGACCATATCCCCGCTCACCCGGAAGGGATGCTGGACTTCAGCGAGGGTGTGACGGCCGTCTCTCAGAACGGCCTCTGGGGCTACATCGACGAAACCGCCCAATGGGTCATCCCGCCGCAGTATGACAGCGCGGACCATTTCCGCGACGGCCTGGCCCTGGTAGAAAAGGACGGGAAGCTCCGGTACATCGACCATGCGGGGAACGCCGTTTGGAGTGAACGATAACCCATTGATCAGGAGGTTTTTTCATGAAAAAGCTGCTGTGCGCCGTTCTGGCGTTCTCCGTCTTCTGGTTTCTGCCTGCCCGGGCGGACCACTCCGTGCTGGCCAGACCGGGCGACATCGACGAAACGCAGGCGGTGGATCATGCCGTCGAAGCCCTGACGGACGAATTGAAGACCGGCGAGAGCGAAATCAGGGGCCGTTGGTATTGCTATGCGGTATACTATGAAGACTGGACATGGATCGATGGCTTCAGCGGTTCTGTATGGGCCGTGGAACTGACGGACCCGGACGTGAAGGACACAGAAAACAGTGTTCAGGTCCATCGCTGCTTCAGCTATATCCTGGACGCGTCAAACGGCGAGGTCATGCAAATGGAGGAAAAAGACGCCTGGGACGACATCAGCGACCCCGAGGACTGGCAGCCTTTATTCGTTCCGACCCAACAGCAGATCCAGCCCGCGGAAGCTTTGGCCCGCGCGCAGGAACTGCTGATGACGGCGCTGGACTGCGACCGGGATACACTGGAGAACTGGCGGGATTATACGCTGACCGCGAGCACCGACCCGAACGGAAGATTCTGGTATCATGTATTCATGGGGTATGGCGGCCGTCTTGGCAGCAATACCGATCCTATGGCCTGGCATGTTTATCTGGACGCCCATACGGGCGAAATCATCTGGCAGACGGACCCCGAACGCTTTGTCGGACGCTGGGCGGTCCAGGCTGCGGGGCAGGACTGGAAGGACTGGTACCAGGAACAGAAAACCGCCTATGAGGCCGAATGGGGCGGCATCGGATCATGGGATTATCTGCAGCTTGCGGAGTTTGAAAAGCATTGCCACGGGCTTCCGTACTGGCCCGAAGAACACTTTGGCTTGCCGTCGGAAAACGAATTGAGTTATGAAAACGCCCTGTCCGCCGCCAGGACCTGGCTGGAGGAGCAGGGTATGTCCAGCCGCCTGTCCCTCCGGCAATCCGTATTTTACGCGGATATGTCCAATGAACGCCACTGTTTGCTGGCGCAGGGGATCACGGAAAGCAGCCGATTCTGGTCCTTTGAGTTTGTTAGCGAGGACGACCCGGACTTCCGGGAAGAAGTCTTTGTTGATCCTGTCAGCGGCGAAATCATTGACGCGGGGAACGGCTGACGGCGTTCAGCGCGGGCTGTCGGCGGGGAATCCCCGCCATTTCCCGTACCTATTCGATCATCTGCGGCCGAATTCCTGTTTTTACAATCCTTCCCTTTCGCAAACAGCCGGCGGCTGGTATAATAAAGCCGACAAAACCCGAACAGCTTAAGGAGGGTAACCATGCGCAATTTCCTTGCGGTCCTGCTGGCGCTCCTGGCGGCCCTGTCCGCGGCGGCAGAGGACGCCGCCCCCGAAACCCTCTACCCCATCCGCGAAAACGGCCTCTGGGGCTATATGAACCGGGCGGGGGACGTGGTGATCGAGCCGCAGTGGGACCAGGCGGAACCATTTGAACAGGGATACGCTGCCGTTTCCATCAGTACAGGCGATCATGAGGAAAGGGTTTTCATCATTGATCAGGAAGGACGATCCATTCTTGATCCGGATTGGGAATACCTTTCAGGTGATGTTTTTATTGACCCGGAGACAGAGCTCTGCGGCTATTTTGATCGAAAGAGCGGGTTCCTTCAGGAGCCTGCGTATGAAGATCTGTTGCCTTACGGAGGAACATACGATGAGTTTCTTATCGCTGCGCGGTACAGCGGTACAGATGAGGAAGCCGAACCATACTCTGATGAATCCCTGCTGAAATACGGCGCTGTGCGCAAATCCGACGGCAAGATCATTATACCTTTTGAATATACCGGCGGAGACTATGACGATGTTGGCTCATCGGAAGGCTATATTCTGTTAGCGAACGAAATCCACGGCAGGACAAGTGATACAGCTTACGGTCCGGAGTATCATCTGTTTGATCAATATGGAAACGAAATCAGTTTTCCCGATGGGATTGAGCCTTATAGTCTGCCTCACGAAGGCGTGCTGACGATCAAACGGGACCTGGATGAAAACGAAAAGGAATTGCATCCGTCCGGATGGGGGCAGGTATTTGGCCTGGCCAAACCAGATGGTACGATCATTGTGGAACCCTGCTATGATTATGTATTCCAGGCCAATGATGGCATGGTCTGTTTCTATCAGGATCATCAGAACGGATGGATGGATCTATCGGGCGTCGTAAAGGTGCCGCCCATCTATCATTTGTGGACGGACGGCCCTTTGCCGCAGGACTCATACGCGAACGGATACCTTGTCATCAGTGATACAGATACACAGCGTTGCATCCTGTTTGGCCGTGATGGCAGGGAATTGTATTCTGTGCCCGGTAAGGGAAACGGCATAACCCGAAATATCTCCTGGGTCATGAGCAATCAGTGCTTCTGGCTGGGTATCACAACGAACGAAGAAAAACGATATCAGCTGATGATAATCGAGGATGGATGTGTTATACCGGTCACCGGGCCTGATTTTGAGAAAACAGGATATTCATGTTTTCCTGACAGTGTATTTTGGAACAATGAGACTGAACTTTCGGATGAACCGATTCCCGCCGGTATCGGCCAAAAATACGGATTCATTGATGCAGACGGTACCGTGGTCATTCCCTTTGAATATGATGCTGTCATGAATTATTATCACGGCCTGGCCCTGGTGGAGAAGGACGGCAAACTCCGGTATATCGACCACAACGGGGCTGTTGTTTGGCAGGAGGAATGAGGAAAACAATGTCAACTGAACTTCACGAATACCTCCCCGGCATTCCCGGCGATTCCCGCGAACGCATTAAGAATCTTCTCGATGAGAGGGAAATGAACCAGGCGAAACTGGCAGAATTGACCGGAATGTCGGAGAGCGCTCTCAGCCGTTATCTGAGCGGGCATACAGACACGATCACAACAGAAAACATCATTGCGATCGCTAAAGTATTCCATGTCTCGACTGATTTTCTGCTGTGCCTGACGGACATTCCGTACGCCACGAATTATGATATTGAAAAGCTTGGCCTGTCAGCAAAAGCAGCGAAAAAGCTTCTGACCTGGCAGTTGAATCCTGAAATTGTCAGTAAGCTGCTGGAGATGCCGGCTTTCGATTTGCTGGCGGAAAAGCTGCAGGAAATGCGTGACGGCACCATGGCCGCCGGCGTGGCCAGCATGAAAGCGATCTTCAAAAAAGCCGAGGATATCCTGACAGAATACGCACGGGAAAATCCCGGGGATCGACGAAAGATGCAGCAGGCTATCAGTGAAATTCACGCGATCCAGCCCGCATCTGCCTACGAGGTTGACACTGCTTCCGCCGAAACGATCTTCCGGAAAATCATGCAGGATTTCAAAGCGGGATCCAAAGAGTACGTCGAATCTGTCGATAAGCTGACGACGGCCATCATGAATCGGATCGTCGCCAATCTTCGGAAGCAGACCAATCATCCGGAGAAACTGCGGGGGATCACCCCGGAGATGATGACGGATGCGCTCATGGAAACCCTGGCTCCTTTGGAATTGAGTGAAGAGCAAATGACCGGTCTGCGTAACGCCCTGCTTCCGCTTTTCACCCGGCCTCAGGATCTGCCGTCGAAGCAAACGGAGCCGCCGAAGGAAGGCTTGCCTTCCGGAACAGAACCGTAATGGTATCACAAATGATGTCACGAAATGATACCACATTGATGTCGCGGTATCATTTGTGATGTCAACCGGGGCTAGAGAACGATGATGGATCCGGGCGGAACAGAAAGGCCACGAGGGGAACGGTATCCCTTTGCTCCGGGGATAAAGCAGGCTGCCGCCTGCCGCTGCAATTGCTCCGCAATTCCAGCCCGCGTCTGGCTTCTTTTGTTTTCATCCCGACAGGAAAACAAGCCGTCCGCTGCCATCCCCTGCGCAAAGGTATAACACACTAGACTTTGCAAGCAAAGTCGTGTGCCAAGGGGCCGCTGTCCCCGTTGGATCCCCTGCCACGAAACCGCCGGTTTCTTTGGATTCTTCCGGACAAAGGGAACGCCGTCCCCTTTGGAATCTCCGGACAACAGGGTGCTGCGCGCCCCTATTGGATGACCCTGCGCCAAAAGAGGGGAATGCCCTCCTTTGGATTCCTTCCCAAAGATAAAACGGGATGTGGCTGTCAGGAGCACATCTATCTTATCTATCATACTATGGAATGTAACCTTTAGGACATCTTTCTATCAAACAAACAGGGAAATCGCACATCTTGCGTTTTGCCGCCGCAGAATCCAAGTGGGATATCATTCCGGAATCATATGCAAGTGTCTCAGCGCCTCCTCGATGGCCTTCTCCTTCTCCGGAGGACATTTCGGCACCAGGTTTCCTTCAGACTTGGCCTTGTTGTAGCAGTCCCTTTCGATGATGCCATGTTTGGCCTTCACCTTGGCAATATACAGGCAGGAGACCTTCAAGCCGGCATGCTCAAGAACGTAAGCCTTGATTTCTTCATAGGTTGCCTTGGTCTCCGCCGAAGTCACATCCAACTCCGTCATGTCCAGATCAATGTCGATATGTGGCGCAGACCTGATTTTGGACAATAAGCAAACCGTCTCCACATGCCCGGTCCAGCAGAACATGTCGACGGGCTGGGCGGCTTCGGCGCGGTAGCCGGCGGCGGTCAGCTGCTTCAGATCGCGGGCGAGCGTGGCGGGGTCGCAGGAAACGTAGACGATGCGGCGCGGCGCGGCGTTGGCGATGGCGGCCAGGACGGCGGGATCGGCGCCCTTGCGCGGGGGATCGAGCAGCACGATGTCCGGACGGAGACCCTGGGCGACGAGGCCGGGCAGCACGTCCTCCGCGGCGCCGCAGACGAAGTCGGCGTTCCGGATGCCGTTGCGGCGGGCGTTTTCGCGCGCGTCGGCGATGGCCTGGGGAACGATCTCAATGCCGGTCACGCGGCGGGCGTGCCGGGCGGCGAGCAGGGAGATGGTACCGGCGCCGCAGTACACGTCCGCCACCAGGTCGTCCGGGCCGGGCGCGGCGAAGCGGATCGCGGCGTCGTACAGGCGCTCGGTCTGGCTGGGATTCACCTGGAAGAATGAAAGCGGGGATAACTGGTACGTAAGGCCGCAGAGCGTATCCTCCAGCCGCGATTCGCCCGCGAGGGCGCGGAAGCTGTCGCCCAGGATCACGTTGTCGCCCCGGGCGTTGACGGTCAGGCAGACGGAAACGACGCCGTGGACGCGCAGAAGCGCGTCGCAAAGCGCCTGCGCGTGCGGCAGGCGGTCGGCGGTGGCGGCGATGGTGACCATGCTCTCGCCCCGGCGGCTGGTGCGCGTGACGATGTGGCGGATCAGGCCGCCCTTCGTACGCTCGTCATAGGCGGGCACGCGAAACGCCCGCATCCACTGGAGGACGGCGCGGACAGCCTGATCGGCGGGCGGCATGGCCAGCAGACAGCTGTCGACGGGCGTCAGATCGTGGCTGCGGGGGCGGTAGTATCCGGCGCAGGGCAGGCCCTCGCGCTCCGCGACGGGCATCGCGGTTTTATTGCGGTAGTGAAACGGTTCATCCATGCCCAGGGGCAGCGGCACGTCCAGCGTCACGCCGCCCAGGCGCCTGAGCGCGTCCTGCACGGCCTGGCGCTTGGCGCGGAGCGTGGCGTCGTAGCGCATGTGCATGCCTGAGCAGCCGCCGCATCGGGCGTAATAGGGGCAGGGCGGCGTCTGGCGCTCGCCGCTCTGGGTGATCAGGCGCTCCACGCGTCCGAAGGCGTAGCGCTTTTCCGCCTTCACGATGCGGACGTCGGCGCTTTCGCCCGGCAGCAGGCCGGGCACAAAGACGGCCTGGCCGTCGACGCGCGCGATGCCGTTCATCTGTCCGTCCAGGGTGTCGCCGGCGCACCGGACGATCTGATTTTTGGTCAGCATACCGTTATTCCGTAATGCGCCGCGCTTCCATGTAGTAGCGTTTTTCGTTCGCCTCGCCCATGGAAAAGCACTTGCGCGGAAGCGGGCCGTTTTTGCGCACGGCGGGGAACAGCGTGTGCTTGTCGATGCCGGAAAGCAGCAGCCCCACCGCGCGCTCGTCGCGCACCAGGCCGCGCACGGCGTCCTCGCCATGGATGTAATCCAGGCGCAGCTGCGCCTGATCGAGCAGCTGCTGCAGCGTGCCCACCGGCAGCTCGTGCAGCGGCCTGCCGATGCGCAGGGGATAATCTCCCCGCTCGTGGACCAGTACGAAGTCCGGATGCTCCAGGTCCATGACGGGCTCGCAGGGCTTCAGCGCCTCGAGGACAGCGGCCGGGGTCGTGTCAAACAGGACACGGTGGATCGGCTCGAAAATAAGCGCGGGGTCGTGCAGGTTGATCAGCTCGACCATGGCGTAGCGCGCGGGATGACGCTGCCGCGCCTCTTCGCTGAGGCCCTCGCGCAGGCTCAGCCAGTGCGCGCGCGCCGTGGCCAGGGAATGATTGCCGTCGCCCACGGCGAAGGACAGGCCCTGTCCCTGCGCTTCCAGCGCGCGCGCCGCGTCGAAAAACCGGCGCAGCAGGTCAGCGTCCGTCACCGCCCAGCCGGTCAGCCGGCCGCCGTCGCCGCTGAGCTCGAGGTCGTACAGCGGATCCGCCTGCCCGCGAAGGTCGCGCAGCGGCTCGATCAGGGTGCGCTGCGGGTCGTCCGCCAGCAGCAGCACGTGCGACAGCTCCAGCGGGGCGTCGCGCCTCACCGCCAGGCGCGGGGGAATGCGCGCGACAATAGTGCCCTCGGTGGGACGAATGGGGGACTGGCTGTCCGGCGAAAAATCGTAGCGCTCCAGGTCCACCGTGAGCAGCACGCCCCAGCGGTCGCCCGCGGCGATGCGGCGGCGGATCAGGATCAGGCCGTCCACCTCGCGGGTGAACACGCCCCCGTCCAGGGCGTCGCGCATGGCGCGCTGGATCTGCGGGACGCGCGCGTCCGCCTCGTTCAGCCAGCATTCGGGCAGCACCAGGCGCAGCGTGGACGGCGCGTCGCCGATTTCCGCGGCGCGATTGGTCCAGTACCCGGGCTGGCTGGTATACTGGTCACAGGCGACCACGGGCCAGCGGGCATCGGTATAGCGCTCATCCGGCAGCAGGAAACGGCCGGTATGGATGGAAAGATCCTGCTCAAATGGAAACATGACGGTTTCTCCTATCTCGTCGGTTGAATAGCCGCTCTCAGAACCGGTGGCTGCCGCTGCTGCCGGAATGCCCGCCGCCGCCGCTGAAGCCGCCGCCGCCACCGCCGCGGAACCCACCGCCGCCGGAGCTGCCGGAGCTGATCTTCGTCTTGGTCTGCTTGGTCATCGTCGCCTCGGTGCCGAGGATCGCCGCGCTGAAGCCGGCGGCGGACAGCACGGAGACGGGCACGGCGGCCTTCGACGCGCCGGAGCGCTGCTCATAGCGCTGGCTGATGTACAGGTACACCAGGAACAGCGACAGCGTCACGGCCAAGAGCGCGTTGCTGACGATTTTCATCGGGCGGGCGATGCGCTCGCCGCGCAGCAGCCGGCCGATCTGCCCGTACACGCTGCTGGCGCAGCCGTAATAATCGCCCCGGCTGGCGTAGCGGTAGACGTTATCGGTGATCGTGTCGCTCTCCGCGGAGGTCACGACGCGCTTGACCGCGCCGTCGGAGTAGATGGTCAATACCCGCGTGCCCATGTTGATGACAAACAGCGTCCCGTCCCCGCGGCCGAGCTGCCGCTCGTAAAACGTGGCCGCGAGCTCATAATCGCTGCCGGATTGCGTGGTGGACCAGAACATGGGCGTGCCGTACTCGCACAGCGGCGTCATGACGGCGAGCAGGTCCGCTTCCTCCGCGTCGGTGAGCAGGTCGGCGTCGTCCCGGATGACCGGCGTGTTCTCCGCGCCAGCCGCGCAGCACACGGCGAGGCAAAGCAGCAGCGCAAGGCAAACGCCGCGGAAGGTCATGGTCTTCATGCCGGGTTCTCCTTTCCGTCGAAGTAGGGCACAGGCCGGGAGGCGTACTCGTTGTGGCCGCGGATGATCAGGATCAGCTCCCAGATCGCGGCGGCCAGCAGCCCGGCCGAGACGGCGTAGAACAGCAGGTCCTCCGCCTGCCTCGACATCACGAAGTACAGCCCCGCGCCGCAGAGCAGGCAGGACAGGACGCGGGGGATCGGTGTGCCGCCGCCGGGCTTGGACATCCGCATGGCGGTGTGGATGACCATCACGATCAGGCACAGGCCCATCACGATGGCGGGCAGCGCGTCCGTGAAGCGGCTCCCGCCGCTGCTGAACACGGAAACGATTCTGCGCAGGGACCCGCCCTTGAGCAGGTTGTTGCCCACGGCGGCGAAGATGACGAACGCGATGCCGAGCAGGGCCCCGCCGGCTTTTTTAAACACGCTGGACGCCCCCGTGGCGCCGCTCTTCTTCAGCAGCTGCTGGGCGGGGCCGACAAAGCTGCGCCTGCCACCGTCCGCGCCCGGCTCGAAGGCCCTGGTTTTGCGATTATACAGCAGCTGGTGCATCGCGCTGAAGCGGAACTGCGTCAGCAGCGACAGCGCCGCGCACAGCGCCATCAGCAGGTCGGGCTTGATCGTCAGCAGCAGCGACAGCGCCGCGAACAGGGCCGCGGACAGGGTGACGGCGACGCCGGCCACGCGCTGCAGGCCGACCGGGACGTCGCAGACCACATCGCCCGTGCAGCCGTTCACGGCGGTGTAGACGACGCGGTCGGCGTCCCGGTGCGCCAGCAGCCACACCGGCAGCATGATCAGCTCCTGATCGAACCGGGGCTTCGGCAGGCCGAAGTACCCGCTGGCGTCCGCGTCCGTGGTGATGGTGTCGTATTTGTTCTGCTTTTTGACCTTATCGATGAACATGCGCACGGCGGTCGCTGCGGCCTCGGCATAATACGTGTCCGCGGCCACGTCCGCCGCCTGCGCGAAAAAGCCGCTCAGGTAAGCCGAATGGAACGGCACGGCGCTGTCCGCCGTGTGCCGCAGCATGGCGGCGGTCTCGTCCTCAAAGGCGGAGGACGCGTCGTACAGGATGTCCTTCTGGTCGATCACGGCGTCGACGGTCAGGGCGTAGGTCTCGTTGTACTGCGTGTCGCCCCGGGTGTAGGACCTGGTCGCCTTCAGCTTGGCCTGGCCCTCGCTCTGCACGTGATAGCGCCAGAACGGGACGTACACGGCCCGGAAGTGGGAAATGGTCTCCGCGGCCTTGTACGCCTTGGGCACCAGGTGATATTTGTTCAGGTGGCGGCGGTAGCGCTCTTCGCACTGCTCGCGGGACACCTGGAAGGGCACGATGGCGAAGGGCCGCCGGGTGCGCGTGAGCTTGGCGGTCAGCACCACGTCGCTGCCGCAGAAGCTGCAGAAGCTGGTCATGGCCGTTTCCGAGGAGTACACCGCCGCGCCGCACTGCGGGCAGCGGAACTCCGTGACCTCCATGCTGCCGTCCTCCGTCTGGTCCGCGGGCAGGCTGCCGATTGCGGTCAGAGAGCCGCAGTGGTCGCACTTCATCTGCCCGCTGGCGATGTCGTATCTCAGTCCACCGCCGCACTGCGGGCAGCCGAAGTGCTTTCCCTCCCGCTGGGCGAATGTCGTTTCTGTCATATCTTCCTCCACCGTTGACGAATGTCCATTGCGCGCGCCGCCATTCTGCGGGCTTTGCGACATTATACCGTATCCGCCGCACAGTGTCAAACGGGAAAGGTCCAGTCATTCTCCAATATGTATTGACTCCCCCTGCCCTTGCCGGTCAGCGTCACACCGTCTTTTTCCATTTCCGCCATCAGCTTTCTGACCTGCTGTGCCGTTTTGCCTGTGATCTGGCGGATTTCCTGATTGGAGAGAGGCTGCTCTTTCAAAAGCGCCAGGATTTGTGATTTTAACGCATCCTCTTCCGCCTGTTCGCTTCTGCCGTACTGGACGTCCTTTGAAAGCAGGTGGTGGATTTCGTTGGAAAGCGCATAGTAACGGCCGCGGCCTTTTCCTCCCGCGGTCAGGATGTGGCTGTCCACATCCATTTTGTTGAGCGTTTCAGAAATCCGCCGGATGGACCGCTGACAGATCTCAGCGGCTGTCTGCGCCGAGATTTCACGATGCCGCAACAGATAATTCAGGATGATCAGTTCGTCCACCTCGATCTGGATGCCTCTCTCCGAGAGCTGTTTGATCAGCAGGCGGATGGAAGGAACGATCACAGAGCCACGGAGCGTCAATTCGACGTTTTCCCCGGACACCTCATAAATCGGCGTCTCTTTGCCTTCCATCAGCATGGACGAGTAAATGCGTGGAACGCCGAGATTGCTCCGGTTGACGAGTCTGAGCTTTTCCAGTATATTCGCCAAGGCGTTATTTCTTGATACCGGCGCGTGGTGCAGAATGTTATCGGGCGTAATGCCGCCGATCATTTCACCGGGGCTGCTGATGATCAGTTCATCCGGATAATGCTTGACCATGACCGCGCCGGGCACCCGATAGTCCCGATGCACAAAAGCGTTCATGATCCCTTCGCGGATCGCGATCCTGGGAAACTTCTTGAATTCCGGATGCAGAAACCCTATTTCCAATGTGGACACAGGATTATCCGCATCAATGTATCTTTCCAGCTCGCGCAGCGCCAGAGGAATGGCGTCGGTCCCCTCATCCCTGATCGTGTATTCCGTGTCGGAAGTCATCTTGCGGAATGCCCATCGGTGACAGGGGACATATTTTTCAATCATCTGTGGTTTTCCTGCCATCAATAAGCCTGCTACTGTCAGCCTGCCTTCTTTCAGAGCGCCGATGGCCTGCAGCAGGTCCTCGTCACGCATGCTCAGCAATTCCTGCGGAGCGGCTTCCTCAGCCATCATCTCACGAAGCCGCTCCAAAGCGGCGGGGGAACAGGCGTCCTTCCAGTTCTCAGAAATGACAGAATCGGTCGCATCGTGATACCCCATGCTCTCCATCATTTCGCGGCGGCGCGATCCCGTCAGAGGCTTATTCTCCTTGCCGACTCGAATCCAGCCGGCCCCGTCACTGGTTGTGTAGGGCGGCATGCCGGGAAATACCTGAATGGCCAGCAGCCTTCCCGTTCCATATTCCGTATATATCTCCTGAACCCTGACCGTAATGTGCGGCTCGGTCTGGTCATAAATGCTCTTCTGAACGCCCAAAGGATCAATGCCGCGCGGAATACCAAGAATCGCCTTCTCACGGCCTTTCGCTCTTTCCTTCACGCCGGCAATCACCAGGCCTTCTCCCGCATTGGCAAAGCTGACCACCGCGCGGACCAGGTTTTTCATCATGTCCTTAAAATTGTCTTCCCACTGCTTAAAGTCCAGTTCCTGGCCTTCAAGCTCATCGGCAATATGGTTTTCCAGTTGCTCCAGCAGCGCAGGGATTTCACTGATCTGAATCATGGCTTTTCTCCTTCAGGATTGTTTCAGAATGCATTATAAATCAATAATCAAAAACAGTCAATCGGATTTGCAAGGATTATTGATTTATTTGGGCCAGAAATGCATTTCCTGAAAACGCTATCCGATATAACCCGCAGGCATATCGTAAGAGGGCATTGAAAAACAGGGAAAAATACGGTATACTGTCTGCGTACCGAAAGGAGTGTTGCGCGTGCCATTTTCCATGAAAGCGAGATTGCTTTCGCTGCTGACTGCCCTCTGCCTCGCGCTGGCCGCCGTGCCCGCGATGGGTGAAAACGAATACGACCTGCCGGTGTCCCTGACGCCGGGGCCGAAGCCGAACCCGGCCTGCTATACCGCCGACGGGTATCAGGACGACAGCCTGACCGTGCGGATGGAAAAGCTGCGCCTGCCCCGGACCACCGTGGACCTGGCGTGGATCACGGTCAAGAGCCCGACGCAGCTGCGCACCGCCATCTATGGCCAGCCCGGCAATATTTACAATAACGAGCCCGGCGAGCTGGTGCGCGCCAGCAACGCCGTGGTCGCGGTGAACGGCGACAAGCTGTCGGAGCGCAAGCACGGCCTGATCTACCGCATGGGCGTGATGCTGCAGCAGACTGCCAGCCCGGAAAAGGACAGCCTGTTCATCGACGAGAACGGGGATTTTCACGCCTTTGTGCACTCGGACCCCAAGGAAATGGCGCAGTTCCTGAAGGACGGGCATACCATCGTGAACGCGTTCTGCTTCGGGCCCGCGATGGTGATCAACGGCGAGGCGCAGACGATCACGAACTACGATTTTGAGTGCTTCACGGAGGCGCCGCGGACCATCATCTGCCAGGTCGGGCCGCTGGAGTACCTGTTTGTGGAGATCGAGGGCCGCAGCCAGAAATCCAAGGGCATGACCATGCAGGACGCCGCGAACTATGTCGCGTCGCTCGGCGTGCAGACCGCGTACAACCTGGACGGCGGCAACTCATCCATCATGTTTTTCAACCGCAGGTATTATGACGAGCATTACACCGGCTCGGAACGGCCGATGTCGGATATCGTGTATGTCTGCAGCGCGGTGGACCCGGCGACGTGGAGCAAGTGAGCGGTATGAAAAAGCGGAAGCTGGAGGCCCTGCTGGGCGGGGCGCTGCTGGCGGCGGCGCTGGCGCTGACGGCGCTGTTTGTCGTATGCCCGCGCGTGACTCCTGAGGCGAACATGCGCTACGCGGCGGAGACGCCCGAAACGGCAGACCCGGACATGGCGGAGCTGCTGACGCTGCTGAACGGGGAGTGAGCGCATGAACCTGTACAGTGGGGGAATCGCCGTGGCCGCGGGCCTGAGCGCCGCGGCCTATATCGCGCTCGCGCGGCCGCGGGTCGGCCCTGCGCGCGCGCTGCTGCTCGCCGGCGTCGGGGCGATGGGCGGGCTGCTCGGCGCACGCCTGGTCTACTGGCTGGGCGCGCTGGACTTTTTTATCGGCAGGGTGCACGACGTGCGCTCCTTTTTCTGGTGGACGGACGGCGGGTTTTCGCTGTTCGGCGCGATCGCCGGGTGCGCCGGCGCGGTCAGCCTGGCGGGCCTGTGGCTGAAGCCGGCGGGCGAGGCCGGCGGGGCCCGTCATGCCCGCGACGCGCTGTCACTGCCGCTGCTGCTGTTTACGGCGGAGGGGCGGCTGCTGGAATGGACGGGCGCGGGCATGGATTTCGGCGCGATCGTGGACGGCCACGCGTGGCTGAGCGTCCAGGGTGAGTACGGGCGCATGCTGAACGTGGCGCTGCTGGAGGCGCT
Source organism: uncultured Clostridia bacterium (assembly GCA_946536315.1). GTDB lineage: Bacteria > Bacillota > Clostridia > Christensenellales > Aristaeellaceae > UBA4246. The sequence continues at coordinate 14,840 of CAMNEH010000020.1, read as the reverse complement.
GCTGATGGCGCTGTCGGCGGGCGTGCTGATCGCGCGCGCGCGCCGCACGCGGCGCGTGGCGCTCAGGGACGCGCTGTTCCTGATCGGGCTGTGCGAGACCCTGATGATCAGCATGCGGCGCGACAGCTACATGATGTGGGGCTTTGTGCACCAGGAGCAGATCTGGTTTTACCTGCTGACCGTGGGGGCGGTGCTGCTGACCGCGCGGGAAGCGGGGAAGACGCTGGTGGGCTTTGCGGGCGCCCTCGTCACCGCCGGGCTGGTGGTATTTCTGGAATTCGCGCTGGACGGGCGCGTGCTGGTGCCGTTCGCGTTCCTGCGGGACTGGGCGGACCTGTTCTGGTATGCCCTGTTCGCGCTGGCGCTTATCGCGTACGTCTGGTTTTACGCGTGGTTGCTGCGCGAGGCGGAAAGGAAGTCGTCTGTATGAAATATCTGCGGTTGCTGCTGATCGGGCTGGCGCTGCTGGCGCCGCTGTCCGCCGCGCGGGCGGAAACGGCGAGGGAGCTGACCCCCGCGCGGATCACCGCCACGGCCAACAAGGGCGCGGTGTCGCACCTGACGGATGGCGCGTATAAAACGGTCTGGTACGCCAAGAAGGGCTATGTGCAGGTGGATCTGCCGGAGGGCCAGCCGGCGTACGGCGTGTACCTCTGCCACTTCAAGCAGGCGGTGCGCCACGTGATCCAGATCCCGGACAGCCGCGGCGGGTACGAGGATTACGCCGCTCACGACGAGGAATACCTGCACCAGTTCACGCCGCTGCCCGGCGTCACGTCCTTCCGCGTCGCCATCGACCAGTACGACGGCAAGCATATGCTGGAGCTGGCGGAGCTGCGCGTGATCGGCGACGGGGCGCTGCCGGACTGGGTGCAGGTGTGGGAAACGGTCGACAAGGCGGATATGCTGCTGCTCAGCGCGCACCCGGACGACGAGCTGCTCTGGTTTGGCGGCGCGCTGCCCTATTACGCGGGCGGACGCGGCAAAAAGGTGCAGCTGGTGTACCTGGCGCACGGCGACGCGCGGCGGAAGAACGAGCTGCTGGACGGGCTGTGGACCTGCGGCATCCGCTACTACCCCGTGATCGGGGAGAACAAGGATTTCATGTCCTATAACCGTTCGACGGTCTACGACGCGTGGGGCGGCACCCGGCGCGTGTACCCGTGGTACGTCGGCATCCTGCGCCGCGTCCGGCCGGAGGTGGTGCTCACCCAGGATTTCAACGGCGAGTACGGTCACGCCGCGCACCAGATCACCGCGTACATGACCGTCAACTGCCTGGAATACGCGGCCGACCCGACCTACGACGCCGCCTCCGCCGAGCGCTACGGCGCGTGGCAGGTCAAAAAAATGTACGTACACCTGTACGAGGAAAACCAGCTGGTGATGGACTGGCACGAGCCGCTGGAGCGCTTCGGCGGCAAGACCAGCCTGGAGGTGGCGAAGGAGGCGCTGTGGTGCCATGTGTCCCAGCGCGCGCTGACCTATACCATGGAGGAAAAGGGCCCCTACGACTGCCGGAAATTCGGCCTGTATTTCAGCGCGGTGGGCCCGGACGTACTGAAGAACGACTTTTTTGAGAACATCCCGGAGAACTGAGGAGAGCAGCGATGAAACAAGCATTGTCCGTCCTGATCTGCGCGGCGCTGCTGCTGTGCGGCTGCGCCGCGCGGGCGTCGGAATTTTCCCTGAAGGACTACACGGTCTTCACCTTCGGCGAACGGCAGCTGGTGTACCAGGGCCCGGGGGAAACCTACTACAAGCATGGCAACGCGGCCGTCGGCGCGAGCAACAACGCGCGCCTGTACGGGACGCTGGACGGCTGCCTGATGATCGGCTACGGCTATTCCACCGACAAGTTCCGCGTGGGCTGGGTGCCGGTGCCGGAACCCGAAAAGGACAAGCGCACGGTGCTCAGCGCGTCGGAGACCGTGGGCGAGCTGCGCTTTGACATGGTGCTGCGCACGACCGTCGACGAATGCGCTGCGACCTATGATCCGGTCAAGGTGAGCATGCGCAACATCGAAATCAAAAAAGGCGCGACGGTCAACGTGCTGTGCTGGTACGACAAGTGGGCCTACTGCGAGTTCCGCGTGGACAAGAAGCTGTCCTGGGCGTTCATGTACGCGGACATGCTCAGCAAGACTCCCGTGGCCGCCCCGGCCGCGGACCTGAAGACCACCGGCGCGGAGCGCAAAACGGTGCTCAAGGAACAGGCGACCAAGACCCCCGGCGGCAATTATGGCCTGTTTACCGGCCCCGGGGAAAATTATCTGCGCGCGGACGAGGGCGGCGCGCACATCCGTCCGACGGAAAAATGCTATGTGATCGGCGCGGAGGGCGACTGGCTGTTCGTCCGGGTCGGCGCGGCCTCCGGCGACCGCTACGGATACCTGCCCGCCGCCGCCATGCCGGACCGCGTAAAGTATAAGGACGTCAGTTTTGACTGTCTGCCTACGGCGCTGACGGCGGCCGCGGCCCTGCGGGACGCCCCGGGCGACGGCGGCGTGCTGCTGATGAACCTGCCCGCTGGCGCGGAGGTGAACTTCCTCGCCTGGTCCGACGCGGCGCATCACAGCGCCTATGTGGAATACAAGGCCGACGGTCTGCGCGTGCGCGGCTTCATCCCCGCCGGCACGGTCAACTGACGGCGTCTGCGAATGAAAGGGAACGGCCCGGATGAGCGGACAGCGCGTGAACTGGAAACGGCGGATCTTTGATATCATTCAGCTGGGCAATGTCAGCGACGTGCCCAGCCGGGTGTTTGACTATTGCCTGGTCGGCGTCATCGTGGCCAATCTCCTGGCCATGTTCCTGGAGACCTTCGATGAGCTGGCGGCGTACAGGCCGCTGTTCGACGCGGTCGAGGCGGTCACGGTCGGGGTGTTCTGCGTCGAGTACGCGCTGCGCATATGGACGGCGGAGTACCTGTACCCCGGTCGGACGCGGGCGGAGGCGGTCGGACGCTTCCTGCTCTCCTTCGACGGCGTGGTGGAGCTGCTGACCATCCTGCCCTTCTTTTTCCTCAGCGGCGCGGTCGTGTTCCGCATGCTGCGCGTGGTGCGCATCTTTCACCTGTTCCGCATCAACGCGACGTATGACTCGTTCAACGTCATCACCAGCGTGATCAGGGAAAAGCGCAATCAGATCTTCTCGTCGCTGTTCATCGTGCTGATCCTGACGCTGGCGTCCTCGCTGTGCATGTACAGCGTGGAGCACGAGGCGCAGCCGGATAAGTTCGCCAACGCGCTGTCCGGCGTGTGGTGGTCCGTCAGCGCGCTGCTGACCGTCGGCTACGGCGACGTATATCCCGTGACCGCGCTCGGCAAGGCGATGGCGGTGGTGATCTCCTTCCTGGGCGTCGGCGCGGTCGCGATCCCGACCGGCATCATTTCCGCGGGCTTCGTGGAGCAGTACCGCGACGCGCAGACCGGCGCGGACAGGTCCAGGGGTTGCCGCAGCGTGACGCTGGACCTGGACAGCCGGTGGACCGGCATGAGCATGGCCGAAATCGCGCGCGAATCCGGCATGACGCCGCTGCTGGTGCGCCGCGGGACGCGCGCGCTGCGCGCCGATCCCGGGCTGACGGCCGCCCTGGGCGACGAGCTGCTGCTGTACGAGGGGATGGCAGAATAGCGCTTCAGCGCCGCTTGACCCGCCGGAAATTGCCCACCGTTTCGCTGACCATGGATACGCAGGCGAAGGTGTCCGGGAAGCGGCTCAAAATCTCCTCCATCGGCACGATCTGGTGCCGGTTGATGACGCAGATGAGCATGGTGCGGCCCTGGTGCGTGAAGCCGCCCTCGACCTGAATGATCGTGGTGGAATGGTGCAGCTCGCGGATGACCGCCTGGGACACCTCCTCAGGGTGGGCGGTGATCATCTCCACCTTCCACGCCTGCTTGCCGGAATGCACGCACCGGTCGGACACGACCGTGGTCAGCAGCGCGTAGATGATGCACAGCGCGACGGGCTCGATATTATAGTTGTATACGAAATAGGACAGGCAGGCGATGACCACGTTTACGCCGAACACGACGTGCGTCATGCTGTAGCTGGGATATTTTTTGTGCACGAATTCGCCGATAAAGTCCGTGCCGCCGGTGGACGCGCCGTGGCGGATGGTCATCCCGTAGATGTAGCCATTGATGGTGCCGGCGACCACCGGCGCGAGCAGGGTCGAGCGCCCGTCGTCGGTGTGATAGATAAAGCGGCTCATGTCCACGCAGTTCTGCAAAAACAGCAGGATCAGGGAAAACACCACCGTGAACACCATCGTGCGCAGCGCGAAGCGCCTGTCCACGAAAATAGCGCAGGCGATGGCGAGCGGCACGTTGATGATCAGCGAAAAGTAACCGACGCTGAAGTTGAACAGGTACTGGATCATGGTCGCCAGGCCGTTGATGCCGGACGGCGCAAACGCGTTGTGCAGGATAAACACTTGATAATTGAGCGCCATCAGCGCCGCCATCGCGACGATCACCGCGTAGTCAACGACGGTTGACAGCGCTTTTTTTTTCGCCTGTGTGGACATCGGACCGCCCTCTCCCCAGCAGATTCCGGCGCATCCCCGCGCCGGGAAAGATTGCCGCCTGATTGTACCATGCGGGGCGGGAACCGTCAATTCCCCCAAATGGAGACGGGGAAAAGTGAGGCGGAGCTCCTCCAGATCGCCTCACTCCTCACGAAGAAAGCTCCTCACCGTTTCCGTTTGCTGTGTCTGTCCAGTCGCATACTGAGCAGGCCCCTTTTTTTTACCGCCGTCTCTGCCACCCGCAGCCGTGCCTGCGTATACACAAATGTCGGGCGGCGCGAGGCCGCCCGGAAAGCCTCAGGGCTTCGATCAAAATGGGACGCAACACGCCCGTGAACGACATACAATATGTGGAGGAGAAACATCATGGAAATCCCCAATCTGTCCGAACTGTCTTTTGAAGAAATCGTCAAAGCCGCCGGTGGCGCGATCGATTCCACCGATGAGCGCTTCCTGGATCTGATGATCAAGCTGTTCAAGCAGCAGGGCAGGAAAATGGAGGAGGTCTATCAGATCAAGGGCCTGCCCGACGATCAAAGAGAATACATCCGCCAGAGATGGTACCAGATCTGAACCTTCGCCCCGCCGGAGCATAACGCCCCGACGGGATTTTTCATTCCTCGACTCTTTCCCGCTAATCAGGCTCTATTTGACAATCCCTCGCAAAGAAGCTACAATAATCACGCAGCCTGTCTGGTCCGGCTGACGTCGGGGGACCGGGCGCAGGCTGTGTCATTCGGGCCGGAAAAGGCTGAAAGGACGGGAAGCGAATATGCGGCAGAGCGGGATGCTGGTGCATCTGACGTCACTGGCCGGGCCGGAGGGCATCGGCACGCTGGGGGCGCCGGCGAGAGAAATGGCGGACTTCCTGAGCGCGGCGCAGGTCCGCGTGTGGCAGATGCTGCCGGTCGGGCCGACCGGCTACGGCGCGTCGCCCTATCAGAGCCCGTCGACCTTCGCGGGGAATCCGCTGCTGATCGACCTGGCGGCGCTGCGGTCGGAGGGCATCCTCCCCGCGGACGCGGCGTTTGAGGCCCCGGCGGAGGCCCGCGTGGACTTCGAGGCGGTGGAAAAGGTCAAAACCGCCTGCCTGAACCGCGCCTTTGAGGCGTCGTACCCCGCGCTGCGGACGGAGGTCGGGCGGTTCGCGGACAGCCACGCCTGGGTACGGCCCTATGCGCAGTATCAGGCGCTGGTCGAGCGGTTCGGGCCCTTCCAGGCCTGGCCGGTATCCGCCCGGCGCTATCCGCAGGACCACAACGCGGACACGGCGCGCGTCCTGGCGGAGCTGAAAACGCGGGTCGATTATCACATCTTCGTGCAGTACCTGTTTGACCGGCAGTGGACCGAGTTCAAGGCCTACTGCGGGGAAAAGGGGCTGACGCTGTTCGGGGACATCCCGATCTATGTCGCCCCCGGCAGCGCGGACGTGTGGCAGAACCCGCAGTACTTTCAGGTCGACCGCGACCTGAACCCCAAGCGCGTCGCGGGCGTGCCGCCGGACTATTTCTCCGCGGACGGGCAACTGTGGGGCAACCCGCTGTACTCGTGGCTGCGGCTGTGGGCGCACGGCTACGACTGGTGGCTGGACCGCCTGCGCGGGATCGGCGAGCGGTTTGACCTGATCCGTATCGATCACTTTATCGGGTTCGCGAATTATTACTCCATCCCCGCCGACGCCGAAAACGCGCGGAACGGGAAATGGGTCAAAGACGCGGGCATGCTCTTTTTCAACAAGGTGCGCGCCGCGCTGCCGGAGCTGCGCATCGTCGCGGAGGACCTCGGCGAGGTCAGCCCGCGGGTGAAGAAGCTGCTCCGGCACACCGGCTTCCCCGGCATGAAGGTGCTGGTGTTCGGGCTGGACAGCGACGAATCCAACCCGCATCATCCCGCCAACATCACGGAGAACTGCGTCGTCTATACGGGCACGCACGACAACGACACGGTGCTGGGCTGGTACAACCGCATCGACCGCGAGGCGAGGCTGAATGCCCAGCGCATCCTGGGCATGAAGGCCGGCGAGGACATCTGCGATACGATGATCCGCACCGCGCTGCGCTCGCCGGCGTTTTTGGCGGTCACGCCGGTGCAGGACTGGCTGTGCCTGGACAACGAGGCGAGAATGAACTACCCCGGCACGGTCGGCGGCAATAACTGGCGCTACCGCATGCGCCCGGGCGACCTGAGCGACACCCTGCTCAAGCGTATCCGGATGATGAACAGTGAATACGGGAGGAACGAATGACGAAGATTGATCCGCAGGACATCCTGCGCATGACGGAAGAGAATGTCCGCGCGATGTACCATACGGAGCTGGGCTGCGCCGACGCGCACCAGCTGCACAACGCGCTCGGGCGCGCGGTGATGACGCTGATCGCCCCAACGTGGATGGCGACCGCGGCCCGCCGCGCGGAGGGCCGGCAGGCGGCCTACCTGTCCGCGGAATACCTGACGGGCAGGCTGGTGTACAACAACCTGCTGTGCCTGGGCGTGCTCCCCGAAACGCGGGCGCTGTTCGCCGCGAAGGGCGTGGACCTGGCCTGCATGGAGGACGTCGAGGACGACGCGTTCGGCAACGGCGGCCTGGGCCGTCTGGCGGCCTGCTTCCTGGACAGCGCGGCGACGCTGGACGCGCCGCTGATCGGCTACGGGCTCAGGTACCGCTACGGCCTGTTCTACCAGTACTTTGAGGACGGCCGTCAGCGCGAGGCGCCGGACGACTGGTCCCGCCTGGGCGACCCGTGGAGCGTGCGCCGGGACGACCTGAAGGTGATCGTGCCCATCGAGGGCCTACCTGTCAGCGCCGTGCCGTACGACATGCCCGTCATCGGCTATCAGAACGGCGTCATCGGCACGCTGCGCCTGTGGCAGACCGAAAGCCTGCACGAGGTGGATACCGACGCGTTCAACGACCAGCGCTATCAGCTGGCCTCGAAAGATAAGAACGGGGCAGAGGACATCGTCAAATTCCTCTATCCCAACGACACGCGGCCCGCGGGCAAGCTGCTCAGGCTCAGGCAGCAGTACGTGCTGTCCAGCGCGACGGTGCAGGACATGCTGCGCGCCTACCGCGCGAAGCACGGCAGCGATTATACGCAGCTCGCGGCGTGCTGGACCGCGCAGCTGAACGACACGCACCCCACGCTCGCCATTCCGGAGCTGATCCGGCTGCTGATGCTGGACCGCGTCCCGTTTGCGCAGGCGCTCGGCATCGCGCGGGCGACCTTCGCCTATACCAACCACACCGTGATGCAGGAGGCACTGGAGAAGTGGGATCTGCGCCTGCTCCGCCGGCTGTCGCCGGCCATCGCGGACATCCTCGTGCGCGTCGACGCGGCCATGCGCGAGGACATGGGCCCGCGCATGACGGAGGGCATGGGCATCCGCCAGCAAGGCGCGATCCACATGGCCAACCTGGCGATGTACGGCGGGCACGCGGTCAACGGCGTGGCGCGCATCCATACAGATATCCTGCGGCGCGACGTGCTGAAGGACTGGTACGCGGCCGTGCCGGACCACTTCAGCAACAAGACCAACGGCATCACGCAGCGGCGCTGGCTGGGCCTGTGCAACCCCGCCCTGACCGCGCTGATGAACGAGGCCGCCGGCGACGACGTGCTGCGCGCGCCCGAAAAAATGGCCGCGCTGGCGGACTGCGCGTCCGACGCGCCGACGCTTGAGCGCATGCTGGACATCAAGAGCGCGAACAAGCGCGAGCTGGCGCGCGTGATCCGCCAGCGCGAGGGCGTGGAGCTGCCGGACGGCTTCGTGTTCGACGTGCAGATCAAGCGCCTGCACGAGTACAAGCGCCAGCTGATGAACGCCCTGTCCATCATCGCGATCTATGAGGGCATCAGGGACGGCAGCCTCACCGACCTGACGCCGACGGCGTTCATCTTCGGCGCGAAGGCGGCGGCAGGCTATGTCCGCGCCAAGTCGATCATCTATTTCATCAACAGCGTCGCCAAACGCATCAACGCGGACCCCGCCGTGCGCGACCTGCTGCGCGTGGTGTTCGTGCACAATTACGACTGCTCCTACGCCGAAAAAATCATCCCCGCCGCGGAGATCTCGGAGCAGATCTCGCCCGCGGGCACCGAGGCCAGCGGCACCAGCAACATGAAGCTGATGATGAACGGCGCGGTGACGCTGGGCACCATGGACGGCGCGAACATCGAAATCGTCGAGCGCGCCGGCGCGGAGAACAATTACATCTTCGGCGCGACGGTGGAGGACATCGCGCGCATCCGGGACAGCTACGACCCCAACGCCCTGTATCGGCAGGACGCGCGCCTGCGCCAGGCCCTGGACTGGCTGATCGACGGGCACGTGGCGGACCCGGACGGCGGGCTCAGGGAGCTGCACGACGCGATCCTCAAGGGCGCGAGCTGGCACCGGCCCGACCATTACTACACCTGCCTGGACTTTGAGCCCTACCTCGAGGCGAAGCTCCGGGCCAACCGCGAATACCGCGACCGTCCGGCCTTCGCGCGCAAGTGCCTGCTGAACGCGGCGCATGCCGGCGCGTTCTCCTCCGACCGGACCATCCGCGAGTACGCCGATGAAATCTGGCGGCTCGGCTGAGGTGACGCCATGCAGTACGGCCTGAATGTCTGCCTGATGAACGACTCCTTCCCGCCGGTCATCGACGGGGTGGCGAACTGCGTTCGGAACTACGCGGACATCATTGAGCGCGACCTCGGGCATGCCTGCGTATGCACGCCCTATTACCCGAAGGTCGTGGACAAATATCCCTATCCGGTGCTGCGCTATCCCAGCGTCAGCATGACCCGCGCCTTCGGCTACCGCGCGGGCATGCCGTTTGACAGCAAAACCATCAAACGCCTGCGCCAGCAGCCGATCGACATCATTCACGCGCACTGCCCGATCATGTCCATGGTGCTGGCGCGCACGGTGCGCGAGCTGGTGCACCGCCCGATCGTGCTGACCTATCACTCCAAGTTTGACGTGGATATCCAGCAGGACATCTCCTCGCCCACCGTGCAGGACATGGCGACCAGCGCCATCCTGGCGAACGTCGAGGCGGCGGACGCGGTCTGGACGGTCAGCCAGGGCGCGGGGCGCAGCCTGCGCGCGCTGGGCTACCGCGGCGAATACCTGGTGATGCCCAACGGCGTGGACCTGCCGCGCGGCGAGGCGTCCGCGGACGCGGTGCGCCGGGTGAACGCCGAGATCGGGGTCGACGCGGAGACGCCCGTCTTCCTGTTCATCGGGCGGATGATGTGGTACAAGGGCCTCCGCCAGGTGCTGGACGCGCTGCGCCTGATCAAAACGGAGAGCTTCCGCATGCTCTTTGTCGGCGACGGCATGGACAAGGACGAGATCGTGCGCTACGCGCAGGACGTCGGGCTGGGGGACCGGACCATCTTCCTGCCGGCCGTCAAGGACCGCGAAAAGCTCCGCGCGTACTACACGCGGAGCGACCTGTTCCTGTTCCCCTCCTCCTATGATACCAACGGCCTGGTCGTCCACGAGGCCGCCGCCTGCGGCACCGCCAGCGTCACCCTGCGGGACAGCTGCGCCGCGGAGGACGTCGTGCACGGGCGCAACGGCCTGACTGTCGGGACCGACCCCGGGGAGCTGGCGCAGGTCTGCCGGGACATGCTCCATCATCCCGAAACGATGCGCGCCCTGGGCGAGCATGCGGCGGCGGAGCTCTACCTGAGCTGGGACGACAGCGTCCGCCGCGCCTACGACGCCTACAGCGCCGTGATCCGCGATTACCGCGAAAGCCGGCACCCCGCGCGCAACGGGAAGTCCGACCACTTCTTCCGCGCCGTGGCGAAGCTGTACAGGACGCGCAACCATCACATGTGACTATGCTATGATGCTTATACCACAATCAACAAGGAGGTCGTCATCATGCCAAGACCGAAGGGAAGCAAGAACAAGAAGACTGCCGCGCCCGTGATCGGGAACGTTGATCAGATTGCCGAAAAGATCGCTGCCGTTGAAGCGGAGATCGCCGCGATCGGTGAACAGCTCAAAGCGAAGAAGGACGAGCTGAAGGCGCTGGCCAGGGAAAAGGCCAAGGCTGATAAGGCCGCCGCCAAACAGAAAGCCAGGGAAGAGGCTGAGGCTGAGGCCAGGAAGGCCGAAGAGGACAAGGCCAAACTGCTGGAGGCTTTCCAGGCCAGCGGCAAGAGCATGGAGGAGCTCGTCGCGTTTCTGAAGGGCGAATGATCGAGCGGATGTGACTGTTCAGTCGGAGACTGAACAGTCACCGCATGGGGGACTCGCGTCCCCCCTACGGAACCCCCCAACGGTGTTTCCTGTCGGACCTGTGGTCCACAGTTCGCCATTGTCGCATAGCAGGCTGCCGCCAGCTATGCTCTGTGTTGATTCGCGCGCGCACCGCGGGTGCAAGCACCTCGCGCACCGCGCACGAGATGCTCCTGGGACTCCTCCCGCCTTCATCCGCCACAGGCGGCGGCGGGATACGTCCCACGGGCGGCAAAGCTGCAAAGTAGAAATCGCTAACGCGATTTCGTCCTCGCGCCGTACACGCCGCCGCTGCGGATTTCAACAGAGGGTTTCCTCAATTCGGCATTGTCGCAACAGGAATCGCGCGCGCACCGCGGGCGCAAGCGCCTCACGCACCGCGCACGGTATGCTCTGTGCCTCATTGCGGCTCCACCCGCCTTCATCGTCCACAGGACGCGGCGGGCTCCGCCGCCCCCTCTGTACTCCCCTCGCCAAGTCCTCTTCGGCACTCCCATCCCATCTCCTCAGTTCGCCATTGTCGCATAGCAGGCTGCCGCCAGCTATGCTCTGTGGCTCACTGGGACTTCTCCCGCCTTCATCGCCCACAGGGCGCGGCGGGATACGTCCCCCTACGGTTCGGCCTACGGCCTCATCCGCCGAATAAATCGGCGGACTCAGGGATTCCGTGCTGAAAAGGACAGATACTGGTCCTACTCTACTGCACGACTGAATAGTTACGAGCGGATCACTATGTCAACCTGACGGAGGCGCAACATGCAATTCATCATCAAAGCCTATGATGGCCCGAACATGCTGGACAAGCGGATGGCAGTCCGGCCGCAGCATTTGGAGGGCATGGCGAAGCTGGGCAAGCACATCGTGTGCGCCGGCGGCCTGACCGATGCGCAGGGCAAGCTGAAGGGCTCCGCGCTGGTCGTTGATTTCGACGACGAGGCCGGCGTGAAGGAGTACCTGGCCAACGAACCCTACGTCGTTGCCGGCGTGTGGAAAGACATCACCTGTGAGCCGCTCAATGTCGTGCTGGTGAACGGAGAGAAGTACGTCAGATGAAGGCAGCCCGGGCTCCCTGTCTGCAGGGCGTCCGGGCTTTTGCGATCAACAACCACAGCGGGACAGGCTGTCCGGCATAGCTGTGTCAGCAGGCGTGCGCCGGGCCTGATCGACTCAGCTGACCGAAAGCTGCCGGAAAGCTTGTGCCTGAATACGATGGATGGCTGCGGAGCATCGAAACGCACGTAAAGGAGAGGAACTGACATGCTCCTGTACCATGGAAGCAACGTACCGGTGCATGCGCCGAACCTGCTGAAGCGCCTCCTTCCCCAGCGCATGAAGGATCAGCTTGCCTTCAGGACCGAGGCCGGGATCGCGCTCCTGCGTTTTGCCGAGGTGAGATACGTATGACCAAAACCCCTTATTTCGTCACGGACTACCTCGACCGCCAGGTCATCGGGCGCATCATCGACAAATACGGGATGAGCGCCATGGACGCTATCCGCGCCTTCATCACATCGAAGACCCATGCCATGGCGGAAAACGCGGAGCTGGGACTGGCGGATCTCCCCGCCGACGCCATCTTCGACATGTGGGAGGCGGAGCGTGTGACCGGGGACCCGCGCAACTCGATCTATATTCGGGGTGAATGACATGGATGATGAGCATCAGTTTTTTGTTTTCCTGCTGGAAAGCTACGCCTGCGCGAAAAACCGCCCCACCGGCGATGTGCTCCGGGAATGGGACGAGCGCGGCATCACACAGGAAATTTACGACAATTATCTGGTTGATCACCAGGAGGCGCTGAGCAACGCCTATATGGACATCGATACCCTGCTCGCCACCGGCTAGCATGCCTACTGAGAGAACCGGCTGTCGTTCAGACGCTGAAAGGATGTGACCGAAGATGAAAAAACGGCTTTCCTGCTGTCTGTGTATTTGCCTGCTCCTGTCGGTATTTCCGGCCTTCGCGGAAGAGAATACGGACGCCGCTTTGCAGGCCATGGCGCTGTTCAAAGGCGAAAAGGACGGCGTGGCCTTCGCGCTGCCTGGCTTCGCCGAACGTTTGCAGGACGAGGACCGTCCGGGATACTGGAAGGATTCTGTGCAGCTGGCCGGCAGCTGCGCGGAGGACGGAGCGGAATTCCAGCTGCGGACAGCGGATATCAGCGACTGGCTGAAATCCTACAGGGCCGTCAACCCGGACGCGAAGGCCCGGGACGTGATGGCGCAGGTGCTTTATCGCTATTCCACGTTGATGCTCAGCGCCTTCGGCGCGAGCACGGCCCATATCAAAGCCAAGGCCGTCGGCGAGGACGGGCTCATCCTGACCTATGACTACACCTATCCGGATACGCCGGGCGTTCAATACCATGCCAAGTGCGTCCTCAGCGCCGGAAAGGCGTATTGCCTGACGATGGAGGATTGCGGGCATTTTGAGTCGGTGCGCGACGCGCTGCGCATGACGGAGGAGGCGGCGGCCGTTGGCGATGAGAAGGTGGATATCGCCGGTCTGACGGCCGTTTTTCCGCATGCCCCGCTCGTCCGGAAGGAGGACGATTATACGGTGCTGGCGGCCTTCTCGGGAGACTGGTCCTATCTGTCCGTCCAGTACGTCCCTGCCAGGGTGACCCTGCCGGAGGAGGAAAACGAGCGCTGGCGCCAGCTCCTGAAGGTCGCGGCAGACAAGGTGATCCCCGCGGTGGGCGGCAGCGAGGTGCTTTCGCCGAGGCTGTTCTCGCTGGGCGACGGCTATATGCTCTCATTTGCCTCCGTTTTGACAGAACGCCTCGGCGAATATGGGCAGCGCTGGCTTCTCCGGCTGTATATCACCTCCGGCGGCTTATGGTATGTCTATGCGGCCGACACGGAGGACGGCGCGGCGTTCATGAGCCGCCTGCATATGGACAATGAAGCCGCCGTCGAGATCACGCCGGCGTCCGCGGTGGCGGACGCCGAGGTCGCTGTGGATACCCAGACCGCGCCTGTGAGCTATCGCGAGTTCCGGCAACGCATGGAAGCCCTGTTCGCCTCCAGGGCCTACGGAACGGCCTTCGACGGCGGATATTGGAGCGAGCCGTTCTTTTCCGACGGGCATTGGGTGCGTGTGCTGTTCTCAACGGGATCCGTGGAACACCCGTATCTGATCGTTTATACGGACGGGCCGGAAGATGACGCGCAGGTGACAGAGGCCAGGGCGCTGGGCAGCGATCCGGCCTGCGCGTATGGCGACGTCGCGATCATGGCCTCGTGTGCGGCGGAGTCGCTGGCGGGCGAAAGCGTCCATCCTGTGCTGCGGACCAGGCTGGCGACGCGCCGCAGCGGGGACGCGCCGGAGGAAGCCTATGGCGGCTACAGGTGGGTCCAGTCATACTATTCGTCCCCGTACACGGCGGAAAAGCATCATCTGATCGCCGTATCCGCGCTGGAGCCGCCGGATAACAGAGAAGCGCCCACCGTGCCCGACGAAGGGGAACTGCCGGATATCACCGGCAGCGCCATGACGCTCACGGCGCTCGCGGAGAGGATCAACCGTTACTCACAGGAATATTTCGACGGGATGTTCGACGCCAGCCTGTATCAGGACCCGGACACCGGCGCGTGGGTCGCCGTCGTCGGCGACAGCGTCATGGTCCGTCCGACGCTGTCCAATGAATCGCCCGACGCCGCCATCCTGCAGGTCTGGATCGCGGACGTTCAGGAACAGGCGCCGTACGCCATGGCGGTGACCCTGATCGTCTATGCCGCCATGACGGACTTGAGCGAAGACGAGTATATGGCGCTGAATCTGCGCCTGACCGAATACCCGTTCTGGGATGACCTGGCGGGGATGCAGCCGCTGGCCGCCAAAAACGGCGTGATGGCGCTGCTGTCCGATGATGAAACGGAGGACGGCCGGGCGCTGTTCATGGGCTGGGTCGCCGGTACAGGCGCCGCGGAGCCGTCCGGCGACAATCCATGAGTCAGGGGCTGTTCATTGGATCAAGTCACAGAAAACAAGAAAAAAATCGCTCCAAACTATTGACTTTCTTTGACCTTAGATATATAATATAGGCACCATCAAGGGAGG
>CAMNEH010000019.1 GCA_946536315.1 uncultured Clostridia bacterium | reverse complement strand
TGAGGAGACGTATCCCGCCGCCGCCTGAGGCGGATGAAGGCGGGAGAAGTCCCAGGAGCATCTCGTGCGCGGTGCGCGAGGTGCTTGCACCCGCGGTGCGCGCGCGAATCAACACAGAGCATAGCTGGCGGCAGCCTGCTATGCGACAATGGCGAACTGTGGAGCAGGTCCGACAGGCAAAGCTGTCGGGGGCGGCGGAGTCCGCCGCGTCCTGTGGACGATACGGCGGGCGGAGCCGCAATGAGGCACAGAGCATACCGTGCGCGGTGCGTGAGGCGCTTGTCGCCATCTCGTGCGCGGTGCGCGCGCGATTCCTGTTGCGACAATGCCGAATTGAGGAGTAGGGGGGACGCCAGTCCCCCATGCGGTGACTATTCAGTCTGTGACTGAATAGTCACGATCTCTTTTCTCTCATTTATGATATTTGCGTCGGGCGAAGAAACGCTTATCGTTTGCGTATGGGGGAGGGGCTTCGATGAAAGGACAGTATGGAATGGGACGGCGGTGGCGCAGCGCACTGGCGCTGCTGCTGCTGTTCTGCCTGCTGCCGGCGCAGGCCGGGACGGAGGCGTTCACGAGCGACTGGCTGCACACGAATGTGACGCTGGCGCCGGCAGAATACGCGTACCAGTTCCACGGCGTGGGCGACCGGGCGCTGGTGTCATATGTCCTGGGGCTGAACGGCGTCTATTCGGGCGTGACCGACGTCACGGTCAGCGATCCGGGGCTGGTCGCGATCGATGAAGACCTGTACCTGGAGGCGCTGGACTGGTTTGACCTGGTCACGCTGACCGTGGAAACGGTCACGGGGGACGTCCTGGAGATCGCGCTGTCCAACCCGCGGCCGGTGACCGCGCTGCCCGCGGACGCGGTGACGGTGGGCCCGGCGGATGTCAGCGCGGCGGCCGAAGCGCTGGGCATCACGCCGCAGACGCTGCCCGGCGGGAACGCGGCGGACTTCGTAAGCACGGGCTGGCTGGGGCTGGACCTTGCGGTCGCGCCGGAGCGGCTGACGCCGGGGACGTACTACCGCACGGAGGTGCGGCTGGACGCGCCCGTCGCGCTGGCGGAGGCGGACGCCGTGATCACCGCGCGGACGCTGACGCTTTACCATATCGTGGACGGCGAACCGTCGCCGGTGGACCAGGTCGAGTTTGACGTGCGCGGCAACGCGCTGTACGGCTTTACCATGACCACCGACGGCTTCTCGCCCTACATGGTGGCCTGGACGGTGGATTTCCACTACCGGGGCACGGACTACTCCATCCCGGGCGAAAGCCAGATCCTGCTGTCGGAACTGATCCGCCTGCTGGACATCCGCACGGATGGGGGCGAACTGCTGGACGTGCGGGAGGTCGCCACGGTCCGGTTCACGGACGACCGGCTGGTGACGGTCACGCCGGTGTCGGGCTACATCACCTGCAACGGGCATCCGGACGTCTATGTGGGCGAAAAGGATTTCCTGCTGACCAGCCAGACGGCGTTCACCTCACAGGAGGCGCTGACGCTCGTCACGCAGGACGGCACCCGCTACCTGATCGGCGTCACCGACGCGCCGTATACCATCACCTTCAGCGCCGGGGAAGGCGGCTACGTCGTGAACGGCGAAGGGACGTACACGATCGATGACGCCGCCTACATCAATAACAACGTGACCGCTGTCCCGCAGGACGGCTACCGCTTCGTCGAATGGCTGAACGGGGACGGGTCTCACTACAGCTATGAGCCGCACATGCGCATCTACGCGGACCAGATCACCGGCAATACCCACTACAGGGCCGTGTTTGAAGAGGTCACCCAGGTCACCATCTATTACCAGGCCAATCAGGTGCGCGGCACGGTCTCGATCGACAGCGAGATCGCCGATAAAAGGGTCGGCGCGGCCGGCTGCACGGCCACCGCGAAGCGCAATTACCGCTTTGTGTCCTGGATGGACGAAAAAGGGACCACGGTGGGGTACTGGCCCGAGTTTGTGCCGGCCGGCGAGCAGATCCGCGAGGGCGCGACCTACACGGCGGTCTTCGAGCCGGACATCTACGACAGCTACCTGACCATCGGCGTGGCGAACGTGGATGAGACGGAGCCGGGCTACGTGGGCAGCGCCACCTACGACAATACCGTGAACGGGCACGTCGTGGCCATGTATATCCGCGAGGACGGCACCATCCCCGCGGACCTGATCGCCCAGGCGTATGAGGAATTTGTGTTCGATCACTGGGAGCTGAACTGGAACCGGCTGCCCGTCGCGGGGAACACGATCCCCGCGGGGTACGACCTGAGCGCGTACATCCAGGACGGCGCGAATTACCTGATCGCGTACTATACGAACAACCCGGACGTGCCGGTGCACCGGATCTACTACGTCGCCGAGCCGGCGGCCGGCGGCACGGTGACACGAAGCATGGATGAATGGCGCGGCAGCAACACGAAAACAGTCTACGGGTCTACGGCGAGGGCAAACGCCAACTACGCGTTCGCGGGCTGGATCGAAAAGACCGACGACCCCAACGTGGTGATCCCGATCCAGGGCTACGACTGGCCGACGCTGGCGCCGGAGGGCGAGCTGCTGAAGGACGCGACCTACTACGC
This sequence comes from uncultured Clostridia bacterium, assembly GCA_946536315.1. Classification (GTDB taxonomy): domain Bacteria; phylum Bacillota; class Clostridia; order Christensenellales; family Aristaeellaceae; genus UBA4246. Next base: position 30,152 of record CAMNEH010000019.1, on the reverse strand, counting down.
GATGTTCCGGAAAACCGGCGCCCAGTCGGGCATGGTCGGCTACAACATGAACCTGTACGATACCGCGGTCAGCTGGGGCGGCGCCAAGGATTTCGTGATGATGTCCGGCGTCGGCGCGGTGATGTACTATTCCACCAAGGGCGGACAGTACTATGCCAGGGGCGAAAAATTCTATCTGGATACGCACACGCCGCAGGCGGAGGGGTACAAATTCCTCGGCTGGTTCGATAAGGATCGCCCGGAGTTCAAGCATAACGGCGTCACCTATCCGGCGCTGCCCGGGCGGCTGCTGCCTGCCGGATACAATGAAGAGCTCGTGTTCCGCTTCAACGGGGACACCGGCGGACGGTATACGGTGGAGGCCGTGTGGGCCGGCATCTACGGGGAGAGCAAACGCCTGCCGTACGACGGGAACACGCACCTGCTGGAGGCGAACGCCGTCCTGGAAAAGGGCACCCTGTACGATACGCCCCGCTACCGCCAGGAGCTGGAGCAGATCCTGGCGGACGGCGGCTATTCCCTGGGCGAGGTGCAGTACAGGCTGGTCAGCGTGGACGGCGTGCCCGTGCAAAGCGGCTGGGAGGACAGCTTCAGCCGGAAAATGCCGGGCAGGTATACGGTCATCGCGCGGGCGAACGGCACCTTCCTGGGCTCGCCCTTCACGCTGGAAAAGGAGCTGACCCTGGAAATCTACGGCGCGAAGGTGATCATCAACAAAGTATGGGTCGACGACAACAACGTGACCGGCAACCGTCCGGAGGATCTGGACGTGTCGCTGAACCGCGGCGCGATCGCGGGCGAGCCGGCGCAGACGGATATGAGCGGCTACGCGGCGGGCGACGGCGTCAGTCCGGCGGAGGCCGAGCCCGACTGGACGAAGGCGGCCAACACCTGGTCCGAAACGTACGGCCTGGTGCTGGTGCGCCCGCACGACTTTGACGAAAAGGACCAGGACTCCGGCTATTACCCGTACCGGGCGGAGGAAATCGTCCCGAAGGGGTACGCGTTTGCCGGCATGCAGCGCGTGGTGTCTGAGGACCGGCTCACGACCACCATCACGTTCACGAACGAAATCCAGAAGACGTCGCTGGTCCTGAACAAGCTGGACGAGGCCGGCGGCATCCTGGACGGCGCGGAATTCACGGTCAGCATGGTCAAAAACATCTATGAGCAGGCGCCGCCCGAGCCGTACAGTGTGACCTTTACCGCCGGAACGCGCAGCGAGGACCTGCCCAACGGCTATTACGTGCTGACGGAAACCAAAGCGCCGGACGGGGCGCAGGGGCTGCTGGCGCCGATCTACTTTACGGTGTTCAACGGCGCGGGGTACAGCGAGGACGAGAAGGGCCTGCGCCTGACGGACGAGACGTGGACCCGGCCCGGAAGCTATGAGGGCGTCGTGCTGTCGGGCAGCGGCGAGCTGTATGTGATGGCGGTCGAAAACGACTGGCAGCGCGTCAGCGTGCCGGTCGGGGGCGTGAAGGAACTGCGCGGCAAGGCGCTGGAGGCGGAGCAGTTCACGTTTGAGCTGCTGCCCGCCGAGAGCGGCGTCAGCCACTATCCCGGGCTCGGCGGGCGCGATTTGCTGGAGGCGACGCACGACGCGCGGGGACGGTTCGCGTTCTCACTCGAGTACGCGTATCCGGAGTACCTGGCCTGGGCCGACGCGCAGACGGGCGTAGCGGAGCTCCGCTACCTGGTGCGCGAACGGCTCCCCGCGACCGCGGACAGCGACGGCTATGACCCGGAGAGCGGCATTTACTACAGCCGGCGGCAGTACCGGGTGACAGTGTCCCTGGGCATGGTGGACGGCGTGCTGACGGTGCTCGGGAAGGAGATCGAGTGAACATTTTCTGACAGCTTTCCGCGGCGCGGGCGGGCGGAGAGATTATTTACACAGCGGCCATTTTATGTTAAAATGATCAGGTATACCGATGTGTAACGCGTCAGGTAACCTGACGGTGGCATTATGGAAGATGAGCGGGCGAATGGTCCCGCGGCTGACAGGTGAGAAACGGGCGGCGTCCGCGCGACGGCCCCGGACGGAGGAAAGGTGTATGCGTAAATTTCTCGTAGCGTTTCTGACGGCCGTGTTCCTGCTGGGGAACGCGCTGCCCGTGACAGCGGAAACAGCACAAGCCCCCGCGGAAATCGCAGAAGCGGCGGAAGTGGCTGAGGCGGAAATCGTGGTGGAAGTGACGGTGCTTCCCGCGGCAGAGCCCACGCCCGCGCCGACCGAAGCGCCGGAGGAGAAGCCGACGCCGGAACCGACGGCAGCCCCGACGGAAGCGCCGACAGCGGCCCCGACGGCGGCCCCGACGCCGGAACCGACGGCAGCCCCGACAGAAGCGCCCGCGCCGACGGAAGCGCCGGAGGAAAAGCCGACGCCGGAACCGACAGCGGCCCCGACGGCAGCGCCCGCGCCGACGGAAGCGCCGGAAGAGGAACCTGCGGAAGAACCGACGCCGGAACCGACGGCGGCCCCGACGGCAGTGCCTGCGCCGACGGAAGCGCCGGAAGAGGAACCTGCGGAAGAACCGGCGGCGGAACCGACAGCGGCCCCGACGGCAGCGCCTGCGCCGGAAGCGCAGCCCGCGTCTGAACAAAATGCCGCGCCGCAGGTGGACGGCGAACTGAAGTTCAATGAACGGTATTCGGCCAAGGTATCGGCCGGCCAGCCGAAATATGTGCTGCGGCTTTCCCTGCGCCGCGCGACGGAAATCCGCCTGACCACCGGCGGCGTTCCGGTCACGGTCACCATCGCGCAGGAGAACGGCTCGGACCGCCAGACGCTCAAGCCGGAGCAGAAGGACGGCGAATATCTGCCCCTTCAGCAGCGGCTCAGGCTCAGCGGCAAAACCTACCTGCTGACCGTGGAGCGCGTGGACGAGCGGACGAACGGCGCCTTCACCCTGTTGCTGGAGCGCGTCGAGGCCGCTGCGGCGACCGCCGCGCCGATGTCCGAACCGGCGGCGGAAGCGCATGAGGTGACGCCTGCGGAAGCCTCTGAGGCGACGCCTGCGGAAGCGCCGACAGAAGCGCCCGCGGAGACGTCAGAGGAAGCGCCCGCGGAGAAGCCTGTGGATGCGCCTGCGGAAGCGCCAGAGGAGACGCCTGCGGCAGCGCCTGAAGCGCCTGCCGCTGCAACAGACGCGCCGGCAGCCCCGGCCTTCTCCTTCGCGCCGGCGGAACCGCAGGCCGCGGACACTGGGGATCAGCCTGCCGCGGATACGCCCGAAACGGCACAGCCTGCCGGCGGCTTCGTCTTCGCGCCTGCGGCCCCGGTGACGGAGCCCGATGCATCTGCCGCACCGGACGCGGCCGAGCAGGAGACCGCCGAAGCGCCTGCCACCGAAATCGAAGAACCAGCGCCTGCGGACGAGCAGCCCGCTGAGGAAGCGCCCGCAGAAGAGACTGAAGCCCCTGAGACTGCGGACGAGCAGCCCGCTGAGGAAGCGCCCGCAGAGGAGACCGAAGCGCCTGCGGACGAGCAGCCCGCTGAGGAAGAACCCGCAGAGGAGACCGAAGCGCCTGCGGACGAGCCGCCCGCTGAGGAAGAACCCACAGAGGAGACCGAAGCACCTGCGGACGAGCAGCCCGCTGAGGAAGAACCCGCAGAGGAGACCGAAGCGCCTGCGGACGAGCAGCCCGCTGAGGAAGAACCCGCAGAAGAGACAGAAGCGCCTGCGGACGAGCAGCCCACTGAGGAAGAACCCGCAGAGGAGACCGAAGCGCCTGCGGACGAGCAGCCCGCTGAGGAAGAACCCGCAGAAGAGACAGAAGCGCCTGCGGACGAGCAGCCCACTGAGGAAGAACCCGCAGAGGAGACCGAAGCGCCTGCGGACGAGCAGCCCGCTGAAGAGGAACCCGCGGAAGAGACCGAAACGCCTGCGGACGGGCAGCCCGCTGAGGAAGAACCCGCAGAAGAGACCGAAGCGCCTGCGGACGAGCAGCCCGCTGAGGAAGAACCCACAGAGGAGACCGAAGCGCCTGCGGACGAGCAGCCCGCTGAGGAAGAGCCCGCGGAAGAGCCTGAAACGCCTGCGGACGAGCAGCCCGCTGAAGAGGAACCCGCAGAGGAGACCGAAGCGCCTGCGGACGGGCAGCCCGTTGAGGAAGAACCTGCTGAAGAGCCTGAAACGCCCGCGCGGCCGACGGTCCGGCTGAACTCGTCCCTGGACGGCGTGACGACGGTACAGGCCGGCACCGAGGTGGTGCTGACGGCGTCCCTGATCGGGTACGACATGGACCAGGTCATCGTCCAGTGGCAGTATTCGCCGGACAACGGCGTGACCGTGTACGACATCGAGGACGCGAATGCCCTGGAGTACCGGTATGTGATCGACCAGACCAACAGCAATTACGTCTGGCGCGTGCGGGTCATCCCCCTGCTGAAGGCGGTGGAAGCCCCGGCCGCGGACGAACCTGCGGAGACGGCGGAGGAGACCGCGGACGCGCCTGCCGAAGCGGCGGAGGAGACCGCGGAGACGACGGAAGCGCCTGCGGACGCCGCGCCATCGGCCACAGAGGAAGCGCCGGAGACTGCGGAGGACGCGGAATAACGGCCGGAAACGGATTAGGAATACAGGCGGCAGAATATGATGAAACAAAAATGGATATTCGGTGTTCTGCTTCTTTTCATGGCGCTGCTCTCGGGCAGCGCCATGGCGCAAGAAGCGGAGGATATCACGGCCCAGGCGTCGCTGAAGGCGTCCAGCAAGGGCGCGGCGCTGCACCGCGCGTCGGACCGCGACTATGAAACGATCTGGAAGAGCGCCAAGGAGCGCCGCGCGAACATCGAGGTGAACAGCCCGTCGCCGGTGTACGGCGTGTACCTGTGCAGCGGCATGGACTCGCCCGCGCCGTGGGTGGTGGAAACGCCCAACGGCAAGGAATGGACGGCCGCCGCGCGGGGCGAGGGGCTGTATGGCCACGAATACGTCCCGCTGGACGGCCTGACGCATTTCAGGCTCCGCCTGGACACGACGGCGCAGAAGGTGTTCGCGGTCAACGAGCTGTACCTGCTGGGGGAGGGCGACGTGCCGGGCTGGGTGCAGCGCTGGCAGCCGCAGCCCGAAAAGGCGGACCTGATGATCCTGGTCGGGCATCCGGACGACGAAATGCTCTTTTTCGGCGGCATGATCCCCACCTATGCCGGGGAGTACGGCATGAGCGTGGTGGTCTGCTACCTGACCTGCAATACGCCCGGGCGGCGCAGCGAGCTGCTGAACGGGCTGTGGTACTGCGGCGTGCGGCAGTATCCGGATATCGGCAATTTCTGGGACAAGTATTCGCTCAAGCTGAAGACGCAGTACGAGGTCTGGGGCAAGAGCAAGGTGCTCGGCTATGTGACCGGGCTGATCCGCCGCTACAAGCCGGAGGTGATCGCCACACAGGACGTGAACGGCGAATACGGGCACGGCGCGCACCGTGTGTGTGCGGACGCCTGCCTGCAGTGCGTCACGCTGGCCGCCAATCCGGACAAATATACCGCCAGCGTGAAGACCTGGGGCGTCTGGCAGCCGAAAAAGCTGTATATTCACATGTACCAGGACAATCCCGTGGAGTTCAACTGGGACGTGCCCCTGGCCTCGCAGGGCGGAAAAACGGGGTTCGAGACCGCGGTGGAGGCGTATAAGCTGTACGCGTCCCAGCAGCAGCCGCAGTACCGGGTGGAGCCGCGGGACAGCGTCAAAAGCTGCTATCGGTTCGGCCTGGCGTTTACGACCGTCGGGCCGGACGAGCGCGGGGATGACCCGTTCGAGCATATCGACCCGGCCAGCCTGAGCAATGATGTGGAGGCGGCGCCATGAGCAACGACATCCTGACGGCAGAAAAAGACCGCAACAGCGTGATCGTGCGCACCAGCCTGATCGGCATCGGCGCGAACCTGGCCCTCGCCGCGGGGAAAGCCGCCGCCGGGCTGATCGCGAATTCCATCGCCGTCGTGCTGGACGCGGTGAACAACCTGAGCGACGCGCTCTCGTCGCTGATCACCATCATCGCGACGCGGCTGGCGGGACGGACGCCGGATAAGAAGCACCCGCTGGGCTACGGCCGCATCGAATACCTGAGCACCATGATCATCTCGGCCATCGTCCTGTACGCCGGCATCACCGCGCTGATCGAATCGGTCAAGAAGCTGATCCACCCGGAAACGCCGGATTATTCCGCGCTGACGCTGGTCATCCTGGCGGTGGCGGTCATCGTCAAGCTGGCGCTGGGCCGCTATTTCCGCGAGACGGGCAAGCGCGTCAATTCCGGCGCGCTGCAGGCGTCCGGCTCCGACGCGCTGTCGGACGCGGTGCTCTCGCTGTCGGTGCTGGTGTCCGCCGTGATCTATATGACCACCGGCTTGAACCTCGAAGCGCTGGTGGGCGTGGTCATCGCCGTTTTCATCATCCGCGCGGGCTTTGAAATGCTGACGGACGCGACGGACGAGCTGCTGGGCAAGCGCCTGGACGAGGATACGGTGCAGGCGATCAAGCAGACCATCTGCGAGGAGCCGGAGGTCAGCGGGGCGTTTGACCTGATCCTGAACAGCTACGGGCCGGAACGTGTGATCGGCTCGGTGCACGTCGAGGTGCCGGATACCATGACCGCGGCCGAGCTGGACCGCCTCGAGCGCCGTATCGCGGGCGAGGTCTATCAGCGCCACGGTGTGCTGATGACGGCCATCGGCATTTATGCCCGGAACACCGGCGACGACCGCATCGCGGAAATGCGCTCCCGCCTGACCCACATGGTCATGTCGCACGAAGGCATCCTGCAGGTGCACGGCTTCAATGTCAACGAGGAGGACAAGACCATCGACTTCGACGTCATCGTGGATTACGCCCGCAAGGACCGCAAGGACATCTTCGACCACATTTCAAAAGAAGCGGCGGAAATGTACCCTGAGTATCATTTCCGCCTGGTGATGGATATCGATATTTGATTAAGGAACCGCTGATTTATTCGGCGGCATGTCTGGCGCATGTCTTTTCCGGTCTGATTTTGCCTCATTCCGCTCGACGTAGCCCGGCTACGCCTCGCTTCATACGGCTTCATCAGCCCGAAAAATCCATCCGCCATCCAACCACCTCATTAAATCAGCGTTTCCTTAAAACTCGATTTGTATTAACTGGTACCCGTTGTTGAGGCTGTTCAGGATCACCTTCCCGTCATCGGTGATGACGGGAGGGTTTTTGTATTTGAAGTCCAGGGCAAGGTCGCCGTTCATCGTGTACACGGCGTAGCGGCTGTTTTCCTTGTTCTGGACCACGATCAGCCGCCCGTCGCCGCGCGTGGCGGCGATTATCACGTCGCGGACGCGCCAGGTCTTGCCGGCGGCAGAAGTGAAGCCGAAGAAGATCTTGCTCAGGATTTCATAGCTCGTGCCGCCGATGGTCTTCATGACGGCGGGGTCGTACTGGACGCTGTTCACCACTTCGCCGGTCGCAACGTCGATCCAGTCGCGAGCGGTTCCGCGGACGCCGCAGACGTAGCCGTAGAAGGCGTAGGGATTGGCGGTCTGTTTGCTGGTCAGGATGCTTTCGTATTCGCAGGGGACGATCATCCGCTGTCCGCTGATGGAATAGAGGCCCTGCAGCTCGTCGTGCGCCAGCAGCGCGTAATCGCCCGTGACGCTCTTGACCGTATAGTCCCCGACCGGCAGCACCCATTCGCCGTCCAGCGTGCACAGGCCGTTCTGCTTGACGCCGCTGTAATGGACGCGCGTCACCTGCAGCAGCAGGCCGTTGGCGGTGCTCAGCTCCTTGCAGGCCGTGCAGCCGTCCAGGATGACCTCGCCGGTGACCTTGTTGATGGCGGCAAAGTCCCTGACGCCGTATACGGCAGTGCTGACCTTGTCGGCCTCCAGGCCGGTGACGGTCATCTCCCGGTCGTACACGGTCACGCGTCCCTCGCGGTCCGCGATGGAGAGGTAGTCGCCGTGAGCGGCGGCGCTGGCGAAATCCTCGCGGGAGAAGGACGCGGCGAGCCGCGGCTCGTCCGCCAGCGAGAACACGTCGCAGCGCTCGATGTTGTAGAAGCCGGTTTTGCCGACTTTCACGTCGAAGGCCTCCTCGGTCGCGTCCGAAACGACCAGGCCGGCGGCCCAGCGGTCGTTATAAGCGCGGATGACGCCGTAAACGTAGTCGGACACCAGCTGCCCGTCCGGTGTGACCAGCGCCTTGGCGTTGGTGTTGACCTCCGGCGCGGCGGTGTAGTCCACGCTCATCAGCTCGCTGTACGCGCCGGTGTCCGCAGCCGCTTCGGCGTCGCCGGTCCAGGTGTCCGCGAATACGCCGTACGCGACGTATTCCGGCGCATGCATGATATAGGGCATCACCTGATTCCCGGCGGTGTCAAACACTCCCCACAGCCCAGCGTCCTCGGAGTACACCATCAGGCGGTCCGTCTGGGGGACCGGGATCATCTCGCCCATGTTCGTCAGAATGGTCTGCAGCGTGATCTCCGTCTTGGCCGACGCCGCCGGCGTCATCGCGGCGGCCAGCAGCAGCGCCGCGGTCAGCAGCGCGCAGAGGCGGGGCATAATATGTTTCATGGGCAGCTCACTTTCTGACGATCTGCTCCAGGCTGAGGCCGGTGCTGGTCCGGATCAGCGCCTGCGAGTCGTCGGTAATGATAATGTTCTTATTGTGCTCAAAGGGCAGCACCTCGTTGCCGTGCCAGTCGATCACGCCGTACATGCCGCCGCGCTGGGCGACCAGCAGGTACCCGTCGCCGCGGGTCTTGGCGCTGATCTCGTCCACATGGACCTCCGTTTCCACCCCGTCGGCGGCGGCGATCATGTATACGCCCTCGTCCACCTTCCAGAAGGTGGAGCAGCCGATGGTCGTCACGGCGTTGCGGTCATACTTGATCTCGCAGGAGAGCCGGCCCGCCGCGACGTCGTAATAGCCGCGCAGGTCGCCGTTCTCCACGCCGACGTAGCCGTTATGCACGTAATTGTCCGTGGACACCTTGCCGACCATGATGTTGTTATACTCGCAGGGCACGATCTGCTTCTGCTCCTTCAGCGAGTAGAGGCCCTTCAGCTTTTTCGTGTCGTCCGTGACCACCACGTAGCCGTCGGAGGCCTTGGAAATGAAATACTCCACGGGCATGAGCTCGTTGCCGGCGGTGTCGATGATGCCGGAGACCTTCTGGCCCTTGAAGTTATACCGCGTGCCGATCAGCCACAGCCCGGCGTTCACGGCCTGCTCCGTGACGGCGGTGAAGCCGTCCTTGACCATGTCGCCCGTCACCTGGTTGACGATGGCGTATTCCTGCACGCCGTACACCGGGGTGGTCAGCTTTTCCATGGAGAGGTCGCAGGCCTTGAATTCCTTGTCGTAGAGGGTGATCTGCTCCTGCCCGTCCTGAATGGCGATATAGTCGCCGTGCGCCGCCGCGGCGGAGAACTGATCGGGCAGCAGGGATGCGATGGGCGTGGCGCTGGCGGGCTCGTCGCCCAGATAATAGAGCTCGTAACGCTCGATGTCGAAGAACTCCTTGCCGCGCTTGTAGGTGTACTGCTCCTCGGTGGCGGGAGTCAGCATATAGGCCAGCGCCCAGCGGTCGCTGTACACAGTGAACGCGCCGTAAATCGGCTCGGTGATCTGCGCGCCGTTGAGGTGGACCAGCGCGCGGTTGTTGACGCCGGCCTCGTTGTAGGCGGTAAAGCAGTCAAATTTGCTGTAGCTCAGGTTGGCGAAGGGGAAGGAGGCCAGCTTTTCGCCGGCGGTGGTATATACGCTATTGGCGCGGGTGAATTTCTCGGTGACGATCACGTAGTTTGTGCCGTTGACCGCGGTGACGGCCGGCATATACTCGAGCCTGGCGGTGAGCTCAATGCCATCGGCGACGGCGCCGCAGGCGCTCAGCAGCAGCGCGAGCAGCAGGGAACATGCGATGATCCGTTTCATGGTGTGTTTGCTCCTTTCACGCTTGATATCCTGATCTTAGCAAATAACTGCCCGGTTTTCAAGGGGTTTCACTTCAAAATCACAAATTGTTCCAATTCAAACAGGTGTTTTCCCTTGAAAAAGTCGTGCATCCAGCCCTCCACCTGATGCTCGGCGCGCAGGTACAGCGCGTGGCGGCCAGTGATGGGCGTCAGCCGCGCGCGGTAGACGCCGTCGGCGGTCCCGATGGCGCATACGCCCGCCTCGGGGCCGTCCGGGGCGTCCAGCAGCACGCGCAGGCGGCACGGCGTGCCCATCCCGCGCACCCGGACCGCCAGGGTCATGGGCTCGTGGGTCAGGTCCTCGCCGAAATCGTAATACTTATAGCCCATGACGCAGCCGTCCGTGATGTCCGTGACGACGCGGGTCATGACGTCCTTTTCAATGATCTTGCAGCCGCCGGTCAGCACGCAGGCGATGTCCGCGGGCGTGGGCTGGTAGGGGTTCAGCGCGTCCTCGAAGCCCAGCGAGGTCATCTCGACGGGCGGGATGGTGCCGTCCGGGAGGATGGTGATCTTTTCCACGCAGGCGCGGCGGGAGGTCAGCGTGCCGTTGGTCATGCGGTGGTAGAAGACGTACCACTGCCCGTTGATGCAGGCGACCGAGCCGTGGTTGTTGCCGGCGGGATAGTCCACGCCGTTGTCAATGATATAGCCGCGGTAGGTATACGGGCCCTGCGGGCGCTCTGCGGTCGCGTAGGCGAGGCGGCTGCCCCGGCGCGGGGAGTAGATCAGGTAATACCGGCCGTTGATCTTCCGGGGCGAGCTCGCCTCGAAAAACCGACGCTCCTCCGGCACGTCCTCCGCGCCGTCGATGACCTCGCGGCGCAGGGTATGGGGCAGCACCTCGCACATGTTCGCCGGGTTCAGCTCGTTCATGCAGGACTGGGTGAAGCCGTAGAATACGTAGACCCGGCCGTCGTCGTCCACCAGCACGCCCGCGTCGTTGAAAATGCCGTCGTCGCCGACCTCGGCGTCGGCGGCGGCGCCCTCCTCGCGGGTATAGCGGTAGGGGGACAGCAGGCGGAACGGCCCTTCGGGCCGGTCTGCGACGCCGACCGCGCCGCGCGCGCCGACGATGTAGGCATAGAGGTAGTATTTCCCGTCCTTTTCGATCACGTCCGGCGCGAACAGGGCGTGATCGGTCCAGGGGGTATCCGCCGGCCGGCCCGAGCTGGAGGGGCGGGTGCGGAAGCTGTCGCCGTGGCAGACCCACCGGTTCAGGTCAAAAACGGATGCCGACCATACCTTCAGCTTGATATCGCAGAAGGATTCGCCGGCGGGCCGGTCGTGCGAGCCGTACAGGTATACGCGGTCCCCGAACACCCGGGGCTCGCCGTCCGGAACGTATTCCCAGAGGGGCAGAATGGGATTGGGCATGGTCAGAACGCCTCCTTATGATTGATCATCCCTATGATATCAAACAGCCTCCCCGGGTGTCAACCGCGCAGATGTAACTACTCAGTCGTGCAGTAAAGAGAGACTCATATCGGTTCTTTTCAGCACGGAATCCCAGCGTCCGCCGATTGATTCGGCGGATGGCGAAGCCACCCGAAGGGCAATGGGATGGGAGTGCTGAAAAGGACTTGGCGAGGGGAGTACAGAGGGGGCGGCGGAGCCCGCCGCGTCCTGTGGACGATGAAGGCGGGTGGAGCCGCAATGAGGCACAGAGCATACCGTGCGCGGTGCGTGAGGCGCTTGCGCCCGCGGTGCGCGCGCGATTCCTGTTGCGACAATGCCGAATTGAGGAAACCCTCTGTTGAAATCCGCAGCGGCGGCGTGTACGGCGCGAGGACGAAATCGCGTTAGCGATTTCTACTTTGCAGCTTTGCCGCCCGTGGGACGTATCCCGCCGCCGCCTGTGGCGGATGAAGGCGGGAGGAGTCCCAGTGAGCCACAGAGCATAGCTGGCGGCAGCCTGCTATGCGACAATGGCGAACTGTGGACCGCAGGTCCGACAGGCAAAGCTGTCGGGGGGTTCCGTAGGGGGGACGCTGTCCCCCATGCGGTGCCTGTTCAGTTGCAGACTGAACAGGCACGCGCAAACTACTTTACTTTAACGTGCTACTGTGTTAAAATGCGGCTTGTGAAGTCGGAAGGGGGCGTGAAGGGATGGCGTATGAACGCACGCAGGCGACAGACAGGCTGATGGACGCGCTGCTGAGCCTGCGCAGCCGGGAGGAGGCGTACTGCCTGTTCGACGATCTGTGCACGGTCAGGGAAGTGCAGGATATGGCCCAGCGGCTGGAAATCGCCTACCTGCTGAACGGAGGGCGCAAGTACCAGGACGTCGCGCGGGACACCGGCGTCAGCTCCGCCACGATCAGCCGGGTCAACCGCTGCCTGATGTACGGCGCGGGCGGATACCGGCTGGCCATTGACCGGCTCGGTGATACAAAGGAGTCAGTATGAACATCCCGGATCAAATTCTCAAGCCGGAAGAGCGTATTCTGTTCTCGCTGCGCGCGCTGTACGGGCGGTATGGCTATACCCCCTACCGGATGCGCAAGTTTGAAACGTACGATTTATACGCGGGCAACAAGGACTTTCTCTCCTCGGAGCAGATCATCGCCTTTTCGGATACGGACGGCACGCTGCTGGCGCTCAAGCCGGACGTGACGCTGTCCATCGTCCGCTCGGGCCGCGACGCGCCCGGCGAGGTACAGAAGGTCTATTACCAGGAAAACGTCTATCGCCCGTCCCGGCAGGGGCAGGGCTACCGCGAAATCCTGCAGACCGGCGTGGAATGCATCGGCGCGCTGGACGAATACTGCCTGTCCGAGGTGCTGGAGATGGCGGCGGAGAGCCTGCGGACCATCGCGCCCAGGGCGGTGCTGCACATTTCCCACATGGGGCTGGTGCGCCGGCTGACGCGCCTGGCCGGGCTCGGGGAGGCGGACGAACGCCGCGCCGTGGCCGCGCTGTCCGCGCGGTCCGCGCATGAGCTGGCGGCGGTGTGCCGCGACGCCGGCAGCACGCCGGAGGCGGCGGATTGCCTGCGCCGGCTGATTGACCTGCCGGAGGACCTGCCGCGCGCGCTCGACGCGCTGGAGGCGCTGCCCTGCGCGGAGGAGGCGGCCGTCCTGCGCCGCGTGACGGACGCGCTGCGCGATACGCCGGATTACGGGATGCTCACGCTGGACGTGTCCACGGTCAACGACCTGGGGTATTACAACGGCCTGGTCTTCCGGGGCTACGTGGCGGACGTGCCGGAGCGCGTCATCGCCGGCGGGCAGTACGACCCGCTCCTGCCCAAGCTGGGCCGCCGCGGCGGCGCGGTGGGCTTCGCGGTGTACCTGGACGCGCTGGAGCGCCAGCAGCAGGGCACCGGCCGCCTGGACGCGGACGTGCTGCTGGTGTACCCGGAGGGGACGCCGGCGGCGCGCGTCGCGCAGGCCGCGCGGCGGCTGAGGGCGGACGGCCTGGCCGTCTGCGCGCAGAAAACGGTGCCGGACAAGCTCCGTGTGGAACGGATCGAGCGGCTGGAGGAGAGCGGGGTGGACGCGCGTGACTGAATGGCTGACGGTGGCGCTGCCCAAGGGGCGCCTGGGGGAGAAGGTCTACGGCCTGTTTGCGCAGGCGGGCTTTCCCTGCGAGGGCGTGCTGTCGGACACGCGCCAGCTGATCTTTGACAACGAGGCGCTGCGCGTCCGGTATTTCTGGGCCAAGCCGTCGGACGTATCCATCTATGTGGAGCAGGGCGCGGCGGATATCGGCGTCGCGGGCAAGGATATCCTGCTGGAGTACCGCCCCGACGTGTACGAGCTGATGGACCTGAACACCGGGCGCTGCCGCATGGCGGTCGCCGCCCCGGAGGGCGCGTGGCTGGACCCGGAGCGCACCCTGCGCGTCGCGACCAAGTTTTCCCGCATCGCAAAGGATTATTACGCCGGGCTCGGGCGGGAAATCGAAATCATTCATCTGAACGGGTCCATTGAAATCGCGCCGCTGCTCAAGCTGTCCGACGTCATCGTGGACATCGTCGAAACGGGCACGACGCTCAGGGAGAACCATCTGGAAGTGATCGACGTGGTGGCGCAGATCAGCGCGCGCCTGATCGCCAATAAAGCGGCCTACGCGTTCAAGCGGGCGCGGATCGGGTCGCTGATGAGTGCATTGGAGGGGAAACTATGATCCGGATCCTGAAAATGGGCGAGGTCGCTCCGGCGGAGATCTTCGCGCGGGCTTCCGCAGGCACGGACGTCTCCGGCGCGGTACGGGACATCATTGAGAATGTGCGAGCGAACGGGGACGAAGCGCTGCTCCGCCTGACGGAGCGCTTTGACGGCGCGAGGCTGTCCTCCCTGACGGTGACGCCCGAGGAGATCCGGGCCGCGCTGGACGCGGCGGACCCGGAATTCCTGCGCGTGCTGCGCCGCGCGGCGGACAACATCCGGCGCTTCCACCAGGCGCAGAAGCGGGAAAGCTTCGTCCTGACGCCCGAGCCGGGCGTGACGATGGGCCAGCGCGTGATCCCGGTGGACCGGGCGGGCGTGTACGTGCCCGGCGGCACGGCGGCGCTGGCCTCGACAGTGCTGATGGACGTGATCCCCGCGCGCATCGCGGGCGTACCGGAAATCGTGATGACGACGCCGCCCGGCCGGGACGGGAAGGTCCATCCGGCCATCCTGTGCGCCGCGCACGTCGCGGGCATCGACCGGATCTTCAAGGTCGGCGGCGCGCAGGCGATCGCCGCGCTCGCCTACGGCACGGAAACGGTCCCGCGGGTCGATAAAATCGTCGGCCCGGGCAACGTCTACGTGGCCGAGGCCAAGCGCCAGGTCTTCGGGCGGGTGTCCATTGAAATGATCGCCGGACCGAGCGAGATCCTGGTGGTCGCGGACGCGGCTTCCGACCCGCGCCACGTCGCCGCGGATATGCTGTCCCAGGCGGAGCACGACCGCGTGGCCAGCGCGGTGCTGGTCACCGACAGCGAAGCGCTCGCGCAGGCCGTGCAGGCGGAAATCGAGCGCCAGCTGCCCCTGCTCGAGCGGGAAAGCATCGCGCGCGCTTCCATCGAACAGAACGGCAAGATCATCGTGACCGACGACCTGCACAAGGCGATCGAGGTCGCGAACGAACTCGCGCCGGAGCACCTGGAGCTGTGCGTGGAACGGCCGTTCGACTGGCTGGGCGAGGTCCGGCACGCGGGGTCTGTGTTCATGGGCCGCGATTGTCCGGAAGCGCTGGGCGATTACCTGGCCGGGCCGAACCACACGCTGCCGACCAGCGGTACGGCGCGGTTTTCCAGCCCGCTGTCCGTGGACGACTTCGTCAAAAAGATGCAGTTCACCTACTTCACGCGCGACGCGCTCCGGAGCGTGGCGGAGGACGTCGCGCTCTTCGCCCGGACGGAGGGCCTCACCGGGCACGCGCGCAGCGCGCTGATCCGGACGGAGGAGGACGTATGAGCCGGTTCCTGAGCGAGCGCCATACCGCGCTCAAGCCTTACGTTCCCGGCGAACAGCCGCGGGACCGGCAATACCTGAAGCTGAATACCAACGAGTCGCCCTTCGCGCCGGAACAGGAGGCCATCGAATACGCGCTGGCCCATGCGAGAAGCTATGAGCTGTACTGCGATACGGAGGCGGTGGCGCTCAGACAGGCGCTGGCCGAGCGCTATGGCGTGCCGCCGGAATGCGTCATGGTGAGCAGCGGCTCGGACGAGATGCTGAACTTTGCCTTCGTGGCCTTTGGCAGCGAGGCCAGGCCCGCGCTTTTTCCGGACATCACCTATGGGTTTTACAAGGTCTACGCGGAGGTGAACCGCATCCCGTATACGGAGATCCCCCTCGAGGACGATCTGACGATCCGGCTTGAACGCTACGCGGGGCGGAAGGCGGTCATTTTCCTGGCGAATCCGAACGCGCCGACGGGCATCTTCCTCCCGCCGGAGGACATCGCGCGCCTGGCGCAGCGCAGCCCGGACAGCGTGATCGTCGTGGACGAAGCGTACGTGGACTTCGGCGGAGCCTCCTGCGTCCCCCTGACGCAGCGCTATGAGAATATCCTGGTGGTCCAGACGTTTTCAAAGTCCCGCTCCCTGGCGGGGGCGCGGCTGGGCTTCTGCGTCGGCTGCCCGCAGCTGATTGGCGATCTGCAGACGATCCGCTATTCCCTCAACCCGTACAACGTCAACTCCTTTACCCAGGCACTGGGCGTCGGCGTCCTGCGCGACGAGGAGACCGTGCGCCGGAACTGCGCGGCGATCGTCGAAAACCGCGCATACCTGACCGCGGGGCTGAAGGCGCTGGGCTTCGTCTGCACGGATTCCATGGCGAACTTTGTGTTCGCGCGGCATCTGCGCGTCAACGGCGGCGCGCTCTGCCAGATGCTCCGGGACCGCGGCGTGCTGGTCAGGCATTTTGACCAGCGCCGCATCAGCCAGTATGTCCGCATCACGGTCGGCACCAGGGAACAGATCGACCGGCTGCTGGACGAGCTGAGGGCGATATTGGGAGGGTTATGATGCGCACGGCGACACTGACCCGCCGGACGGCGGAAACGGACATCGCGCTGGCGCTGCGCCTGGAGGGCAGCGGCGAAGCGGACATCCATACTGGCGTGGGCTTTCTGGATCACATGCTGACCCTGTTCACGCGCCACGGCGGGTTTGACCTGACGCTCACCTGCCGGGGCGACACGCAGGTGGACGATCACCACTCGACGGAGGACATCGGCATCGTCCTGGGCCAGGCGTTCCGCGAGGCGCTGGGCGACAAGCGCGGCATCTGCCGCTACGGGGATATCCACCTGCCGATGGATGAGGCGCTCATCCTCGCGGCGGTCGATTTTTCGGGCCGCGGCGGGTATTACGGGCAGCTGCCCATCCCGACCGAAAAGGTCGGCGCCTTCGATACCGAGCTCGTCGCGGAGTTCATGACCGCGTTCGCGCGGGAGGCCGGGTGCACGCTGCACCTGGTCCGGCTCGCCGGGATCAACAGTCACCACATCATCGAGGGCGCGTTCAAGGCGTTGGGACGGGCGCTGCGCGCCGCCGTCAGGCCGGATCCGGACTTCGGCGATCAGATCCCGTCCACGAAAGGCGTATTATGATCGCGGTCATAGATTACGGCGTCGGCAATCTGTTTTCGCTGGTCAGCTCGCTGCGCCACATCGGCCAGCAGGTGCTGGTGACCGGCGACCCGGACGCGCTCAGGCAGGCGGACCGGCTGATCCTGCCAGGGGTCGGCGCGTTCGGCGACGCGGCGGAGCGCCTGCGCCGGACCGGCCTGGGCGAGGCGGTCAGGGCGGAAGCCGGGCGCGGGAAGCCGGTGCTGGGCATCTGCCTGGGCATGCAGCTGCTGATGAGCCGCAGCACGGAGTTTGGCGACCACGCGGGGCTCGATCTGATCCCCGGCGTCGTGCGCGCGCTGTCCGAAACGGTGGACCCGGCGCTGAAAATCCCGCACATCGGGTGGAACGCGCTGACGCTGACCCGCCCGTCGGCGCTCTTCAGGGACGTGCGCGACGGCGATTCGGTGTACTTTGTGCATTCATTCCACGGCACGCAGTGCGGCGCGGACACGCTGGCGCTGACGGAGTATTCCGCGCCGGTGACGGCGGCGATTGGGCGGGACAACGTAGCGGGCTGCCAGTTCCATCCGGAAAAGAGCGGCCGCGTAGGACTGAGCATTCTGAAGGCGTTTGCGGAAACGGAGGAAACATTATGCTGATTATTCCGGCGATTGATTTATACGAAGGCAAGGCGGTCCGCCTGCTGAAGGGCGATTACGCGCAGATGAAGGTGTACGAGGAGGTTCCCGCGAGGCTGCTGACGCGCTTCCAGCAGGAAGGCGCTTCCGTGGTCCACGTGGTGGACCTGCAGGGCGCGCGCGACGGGCTGACGCCCAACCTGCCGCTGATCACGGCGATGAAGGCCGCCACCGGGCTGTTCATGCAGGTGGGCGGCGGCATCCGCAATATGGAGGTCGTCAGCCGCTACCTGGAGGACGCGGGGGTCGACCGGGTGATCATCGGCACCGCGGCGGTCACCGATCCCGGCTTTGTGGAGCAGGCCGTGCGACGCTACCAGGATAAAATCGCGGTCGGTGTGGATATCCGGGACGGCATGGTCGCCATTCAGGGCTGGACGGCGTCCTCGGGGCTGGAGGCGTTTGCCTTCTGCCGCCGGATGGAGGAGCTCGGCGTCAAAACCATCATCAGCACGGATATTTCCCGCGACGGCGCGCTGCAGGGCGCGAACAGCGGGCTGTACCAGCGCCTGGCGGAGGAAATCTCCGTGAACATCATCGCGTCCGGCGGCGTCAGCAGCCTGGACGACGTCCTGGCGCTCCGGCGGCTGGGGCTGTACGGCGCGATCGTCGGCAAGGCGTACTATGAGGGCACGCTGTCGCTTCGCGCCGCGATCGAGGCCGCGTCATGATCGCCAAGCGCATCATCCCGTGCCTGGATGTGCGCGACGGGCGTGTGGTGAAGGGCGTCAACTTCGCGGGGCTCAGGGACGTGTCCTCTCCCGTCGCGCTCGGCGCGTATTATTCGGAGGCCGGCGCGGACGAGCTGGTGTTTTACGACATCACCGCCTCCGCAGAGGGCCGCAGGCTGTTTACGGACATCCTGCGCGAGGTCGCGTCCACCATCTTCATTCCGCTCACCGTGGGCGGCGGCATCAACACGCTGGACGACTTTGACCGCGTCCTGAAGTGCGGCGCGGACAAGGTGTCCGTGAACTCCGGCGCGATCAGGCGTCCCGCGCTGATCGGGGAGGCCGCGAAGCGCTACGGCAGCCAGTGCGTGGTGCTGTCGGCCGATGTGAAGCGCGTGAACGGGGAGTTCCGCGTCTTCGCGCGCGGCGGGCGGGAGGATACCGGGCTGGAGGCGTTGTCCTGGATCCGCCGCGCGGTGGACGACGGCGCGGGCGAGGTGGTCCTCAATTCCATCGATACCGACGGCGTGAAGGGCGGGTTTGACCTGGACATGCTGCGCGCCGTATCGGAAATGGTGTCCGTGCCGGTCATCGCCTCGGGCGGCGCGGGCCGCGTCAGCGATTTCGTGACGCTGTTCAAAACACTGCCGCGTGTGGACGCGGGCCTGGCCGCGTCCATCTTCCATTTCGGCGAGGTGCGCATCGATGCGCTCAAGCGCGCGCTCGCCGCGGAGGGGATCCCGGTCAGGATCACATCACCCAGGACGGAGGAGCTGCCATGCTGAGCATTGACGAACTGAAATTTGACGACCGCGGCCTGATCCCGGCGATCGTGGTGGACGCCATCAGCAAGCGCGTGCTGACCCTGGCGTATATGAACCGCGAAAGCCTGCGCATCACGCTGGAAAAGGGCCTGACCTGCTTCTGGAGCCGTTCCAGGCAGACGCTGTGGCTGAAGGGCGAAACCTCGGGCCATTATCAGCACGTGGTGTCCGTGACGGCCGACTGCGACCGCGACGCGCTCGTCGTGATGGTGGAAAAGGACGGCCCCGCCTGCCACCTGGGGACAGACTCCTGCTTCAACGACCGCGTGTGGGAAAGCAGTGAACGCAGCGAGTTTTCGCTGGAGGGGCTGATGGCGCTCCTGAAGGGCCGGAAGGACACCCTGCCGGAGGGCTCGTACACCACCTACCTGTTCCAGAAGGGGCTCGACAAAATCCTGAAAAAGGTGGGCGAGGAGGCCACGGAGGTCATCATCGCCGGGAAGGCCGAGGACAAGCGCGAAACCGTCTACGAGATCGCGGACCTGGCCTACCATGTGATGGTGCTGATGACGCAGATGGGTATCTCGCTGGAGGACGTGCACCGGGAGCTCGCATCCCGGCACGTGATCGATCACAAGGTCAAGCAGGAAAAAATGACATGATCCGCTGCGACTATCACGTGCACACCACATTTTCCGACGGCGGGGCGGATCCGGCGGCGGTCGCCGCGGCGGCGTACGCGCGGGGCATGACGGCGCTCGGGTTTTCGGACCACGTGTACGCGCCGTACGACCTGCCCTGCTGCATGGATCGGGAGCGGATCGCCGACTACCGGGCCGCCTGCCAGGCGGTGAAGCGTGCGTACGCGGGCCGCATGGCGGTGTACTGCGGGATCGAGCAGGACTATTTTTCGGACGAGCCGACCGACGGGTACGACTATGTCATCGGGGCGGTGCACTATGTGCGGGTCAACGGCGAGTACCTGACCGTGGACTGGAAGCGCGACACGCTGGACCGCGCGGCGGAGGGCCTGGGCGGCGACCTGATCACCGTGGCGGAGGAATACTACCGCCTGGCGGCGAAGGTCGTCGAACGGACGCGCTGCCAGCTGATCGGGCATTTCGACCTGATCAGCAAGCTGAACGAGGGCGGGCGCCTCTTTGACGAGCGCGATCCGCGGTACGTCGCGGCCTGGCAGCAGGCCGCGGACGCGCTGCTGAGCACCGGCGTTCCCTTTGAAATCAACACCGGCGCGATCGCGAGGGGCTACCGCACGGACGCGTATCCCTCCGCGCCGATCCTCCGCTACCTGGCGGACCGCGGCGCGCGCTTCGTGCTGAGCAGCGACAGCCACAGTCCGGAGACGCTGATGTTCGATTTTGAGCGGCAGGAGCGCCTCTGCGCCGCGGCGGGCATCGTGCCGCTCGAACGACTGGAATGGCGGAAAGAATAGATGCCTGTTCAGTCGGAGACTGAACAGGCCGCATGGGGGACTGGCGTCCCCCCTACGGAACCCCTCTACAGCTTTGCCTGTCGGACCTGCGGTCCTCCCGGGCGGCAAAGCTGCAAGGTAGCTTTTGCTGACGCAAAAGCGTCCTCGCGCCGTACATGCCGCCGCTGCGGATTTCAACAGAGGGTGTTCCCCCTCTGTACTCCCCTCGCCATGTCCTTTTCAGCACTCCCATCCCATCGCCCTTCGGGTGGCTTCGCCATCCGCCGAATGAATCGGCGGACGATGGGATTCCGTGCTGAAAAGGACCGACGTGAGCCTCTCTTTAGCGCACGACTGAATAGTTACAAATGAACGGAGCATCTCAATCATGAAACGATGGGCAATCCTGCTGCTGGTGATGACGCTGGTGTGGCCGGCGGCAGCAGGCGCGGACGAGCTGACCTCGCGCTGGATGGAGAACGCCTTCCGGACGCGGAAGGTCGTGGGCGGCGCGGTGATCGTCTCCCGCTACGGCGAAACGGTGTTCAGCTATACCTATGGCTCAAAGTCGGCGCGGGCCTACGATCCGGTCACGCTGGACACGTGCTTCCGCATCGCCTCGGTCACCAAGCTGGTGTCCGCGGTCGGGCTGATGCAGCTGTATGACCGGGGATACTTCGCGCTGGATGCGGCGCTCAGCGACACACTCCCGTTCCCGGTGGTCAACACCGCTTACCGCGATGAGCCGCTGACCATCCGCCAGGCGCTTTCGCACACGACCGGCGTGCTGCAGACGCAGCAGACGAAGGTCAACTGGGCCTATGTATCCGCCCGGAACACCGAAAGCATGTTCAAGCATTACGCGCATCCGGGCGGTTCGTATGTCTATTCCAATATCAACGGCGGCCTGTTCGGCGCGCTGATCGAGGCGCTGACCGGGCAGAGCGTGAATACGTACATGGCGCAGAACGTGTTCGGTCCGCTCGGCGTCAACGCCGCGTACACGCCGCGCCTGCTGCCGGACACCTCGGACGTCAGCCATCAGATGTCCAAGGCGGGCAGCAATATCATGTCCCCCGAGCGCGCCATGGAGCTGGAATACGAGGACACCTGCGACCCGGCCCGGCACCTGGACGTCACCGTCGGCGGCCTGTACATCAGCGCCAACGGGCTCAACCGCATCGGCAGGATGCTGTGCAACGAGGGTTGGCTGGACGGCGTCCGCATCCTGAGCCCGTACACCGTCCGCCTGATGCAGACGGACCAGCAGCTGCAGCCGGATTCCTCCGTGCGCACGGAGGGGCCGTACGGCCTGAGCGTCCTGCGCGTGAAGGACAGGTACGGCAATACCTGGTACGGGCACCAGGGCATGAAGGACGGGCTCACCTCGGACCTGTTTTATCTGCCCGAGAAGGGCCTCGTGGTCACGGTCATCGCGAACGGGTACAACGGACTGAAGGCCGGTGCCCTCGCTTCCATCGCGATCTATACCATGGAACGCGCGGCGGATACCGACTGGGACCGCTACCGGCCCACCGTGGAATGGAACTGGGCGGACAGCGACGACGAGCCCGCGGACGACGCGCCGGACGACGCCGGGGATACGCAGGAAGCCGCCGGAGATGAGGAAGGCTTTACTTTCAGGAACTCACCGTATTAACGAAAGGAATCAGAACGCATGTCAAGCACGAAAGAAGACATCGTCCGCCGCGTGCGGGAGGAAGGCATCAACTTTATCCGGCTGCAGTTCACGGATATTTTCGGACAATTGAAGAACGTGGCCATCACCGCCTCGCAGATCGAGCGCGCGGTAAACAACGAAATCTCGCTCGACGGCAGCTCCATCGAGGGCTTCGTCCGCATCCACGAGTCGGACCAGTACCTGCACCCGGACCTGGACACGTTCACCGTCCTGCCCTGGCACCGCGAGCACGGCAAAATCGCGCGGCTGATCTGCGATGTGTATAACCCGGACGGCACGCCCTTTGTCGGCGATCCGCGCGGCACGCTCAAACGCGTGCTGAAGCGCGCGGCGGACCAGGGCTACAGCTTCAACGTCGGGCCGGAATGCGAGTTTTTCCTGTTCCAGCTGGACGAAAACGGCCGCCCCACGACCAGGACCGGCGACGAGGCGGGGTATTTTGACCTGGGCCCCCTGGACCACGGCGAGAGCACGCGGCGCGAGATCTGCCTCGCGCTGGAGCAGATGGGCTTTGAGATCGAGGCCTCGCACCATGAGTGCGCGCAGGGACAGCACGAGATCGATTTCAAGTACACCGACGCCCTCCGCGCGGCGGACAACATCATGACCTTCAAGCTCACGGTCAAGTCCATGGCGCAGCGCAGCGGACTGCACGCCACCTTCATGCCCAAGCCGCTCTTCGGCGTGGCGGGCAGCGGCATGCATACCAATATGAGCCTGTTCAGGGACGGGCAGAACGCGTTTTACGATCCCGCGGGCGAGCGCGGACTGTCCGCGACCTGCTACCAGTTCATCGCCGGCCTGCTCGACCATATCGAGGGCATGTGCGCGCTGACCAACCCGCTGGTCAACTCCTACAAGCGCCTGGTGCCGGGCTATGAGGCGCCGTGCTACGTCGCCTGGTCCGCCGGCAACCGCAGCGCGCTGGTGCGCATCCCCTCCTCCCGCGGCAAGGGCACGCGCGTGGAGCTGCGCAGCCCGGACCCCGCCTGCAACCCCTACCTGGAAATCGCCGCCTGCCTGGCGGCCGGGCTGGACGGCATTGAGCGCGGTCTTACCCCGCCGCCGGAAATCACTGAAAACATCTACCTGATGACCCCGGAGCAGCGCGCCGAGAAGGGCATCCGCGGCCTGCCCGCCTCGCTGGAGGAGGCGCTCACCGCGTTCAGGGCCGACCGCCTGATGACCGCGACCATGGGCGAGCACGTGACCGAGCAGTACATCGAGGGCAAGCAGCGCGAATGGGAAGCCTACTGCACCCGCGTGAGCAGCTGGGAAATCGAAAAGTACCTGGTGACCTATTGATATGGCATACGAAGCGAGTATGATCCGGCCAATGCGGCCCGCCGACCTGGACGCGGTCCTCGCCCTGTGGAACGGGGCCGCCGCGGCCGGAGAGACGGTGTACGCGCCGCTCACGCGCGGGGACTTTCACCGGATCTTTGAGCAGG
The DNA here is from genome assembly GCA_946536315.1 of uncultured Clostridia bacterium. Taxonomy (GTDB): domain Bacteria; phylum Bacillota; class Clostridia; order Christensenellales; family Aristaeellaceae; genus UBA4246. Next base: position 6,468 of record CAMNEH010000019.1, on the reverse strand, counting down.
ACCTGAATTACGACCCCGCGCTTTCGCTGGTCGCGGAGGAAGACGGGCAGGTCGCCGGCTGGATCAGCGGGGTCGCCCAGAAGGTGTTTCTCCCGCATGAAAACAACGAAAACACGCCCGGCTACCTGACCTGCGTCTTTGTCCGGCGGGACTGCCGCCGCCATGGCGTCGGCCGGGCGCTGGTCCGGGCGCTGGAGGACGCGTTCCGCGCGCGCGGGAAGGCCGTCATCGCCTGCGGCGGGAATCCGGTCAACCTGGACTGGCTCGTGCCCGGCACCCCGGGACACGACCACAACAACGCGCCCGGTATGGACGAGGACTGCGCCGGCTTCCCTTTCCTCAGGGCGCTGGGGTTTGAGGTCGCCGACCGGGAGATCGCGATGTACCTGAACCTGAAGGATTACCGCCCCTGGCCGGAGCTGGCAGCGCGCCGCGAGGCGCTGGCGGCGCGCGGCATTTTCGTGGGCCGGTACGATCCGGACCTCAATTACGATTATGACGGCATGTGCGACCGCGTGGGCAGCGAATACTGGCGCAGCGTGCTGCAGAGCGAAATTGCCTGCCACAAACAGGGCGTGCCGAACACCGACCCGCGCTTCATTCCCGACGGGAGGGTCCCGGCGGGGCCGCGCCCGATCCTGGCCGCCGTATCCCACCCGGACAGGGCCATCGTGGCGCAGTGCGGACCGATCGACCTGCAGAAAAGCGGACGGGGCTGGTTCACGGGCATCTGTACCGACCCGCTCTTTGAGCGCCAGGGGATCGCGTCGGTCCTGTTCAATCTGCTGATGCAGGAATTCATCGCCGAGGGCGCGGCGTTCAGCACCATTTTCACGGGCGATACCAACCATGCCCAGCGGATCTACCTTCGCTGCGGCTTCCGCGTGGTCCGGCGCTTCGCGGTGATGAAAAAAGCGCTCTGATCCACCTTGAACCGTGTGGCGCCTGTCTGACAGGCGCCCGGTCCATTTTCGGCCTTTTTTTCGTGCGGACTCTGCCAGCTGCCCCTCGTTTTACGTATGAATCTGTGCAGGGCAAAAGTCCGGCAAAACCCGACGAAGCGCCGGGATACGGAAGGGGAGCGTGCGATGAAAAGACCGATGTGGATGGCGTTGTTGAGTTTTCTGGGCGTGGTGGCGCTGTTTGGCGTGATGGACCTGGTGTGGACGCAGATCGACGGACGGACCTGGGGCGAAATCTTTACGAGTCCCTTCCATCTGGCGATCATGGCGGCGGTCGGCGCGGTGCAGGCCGCGTGCACGTTCTTCAGCGTCAAAAAGAACGCGGTTTCCGCGCGGGCATAAGCCCAATCCTTTGCCTGACCGTACCGACCGGCTCCCGTAAGCAGCGGGAGCCGGTCGGTCATTTCAGGATGTTTTTATATCTGGTCGATCCATAGCGCGTTCGAATACGTCGAATTTGAATTTACGCGGCGTCGTCCATCGCGTAAGCGCGCTCCAGCTCATCCAGTACGGAGATGGAACGGCCGAACAGGGCCATCAGGTCCGCCTCGGCGATCAGGCCGTCGGCGTTGGTCTCAACGCCTTCAAAGCGCAGATCATAGCGCAGGGGCGGGTTATCCAGCGTCAGCAGCTCGCCGCTGCGGATCTGCGCCGTGCTGCGATAGATCAGGCTCACGCGGTACCAGGCCTGGCCTTCGGCGTCGCGCCGGCGCTCAAACACCAGCTTCACACCGATGGGCGCCTTGGTCTCAATGCTTTGCGGCAGGGAATAGTCCTCCACGCCCAGGGCGGAAAGGGCGCCGAAGACGGTGACGTCGTGGGCGCAGAAGAAGGTGAACTTCCTGTCCTGGTTCTGGAGCTCGCTCTTCAGCTCCATGAGCAGGGGATGCTGGATGTTCGCGGCCACCATGGGCGCGCCGTGCCGCATCTGCAGGCAGGTACTCATGAACGCGCCGAGCCGCGCCCAGTCCTCCCCGGAAAGCGTGTGGCCGAAGGCGGCTTTGACGGGGTCGGGTTCTTCATAGTATTGCAGGAGCAGCGCGTCCGCCACCTGATAGGCCGGCTTGACCGCGCCGGTGACGTCCGGCTCCTTGCCGGGCGCCATCGTGACGCCGAAGCCGTCGGTCAGCAGATCGCCGTATTTTCCGCTCTGGTAGAGCTCGCTGTCCTCCATGTCCACGGTATCCATGATCAGCCGGATCACGTCCCGGTTCTGCGCGGCGAGGCCGTCAAAGCCCGCCTCGCCGCCCAGGGCCGCTACCTGGGTGATGACGTCGGCGGCGTAGTCGTCACTGTAAAAATGCAGGACGGGCTGCATGAAATCCACCGTGCCGTGGGCGTCGCCGGGGTATTCCACCTGAACATCCGCCACCGGCAGCATGCCCGCGGCGAAATAGCGGGACGTGGCGAGGCAGCGCTGCTTGTTGCGGGCGGAAAAGCGCATTTCGCCCGCCTGCGGGACCGTGTTCTCCGGAATCAGCCCCTCCTGGGCCAGCCATTTCCTGAAATACTGGCCCATACTGACCTCCTCGACGCCGCCCAGCAGGGTCAGCTCGCTGGAGCCTGCCGACCAGTTGATCCAGGCGTGGGGCGTCAGCTCGTTTGGCACCGAGCCGTTGCTGGAGAGCGGCGCGCGCAGGCTGTGCCGGCTGAGCACGACCACCTGTTCAAGCGTATATTTGTCCGCGATGCTCCCGTCGCGGGCGGGGATGTTCTGGTCCGAATACTGCGCCAGCCAGCGGAACTGGCCGGTCTTTGTGACGCCCTCGCCGTAGATCGTCTTCCAGTCGTCGCGCATGGAGATCACCTGATAGCCCATGCCCTGCCACTTTTCGGTCAGCTCGTCGTGCTTTTCGGGACGGCCGTAATCCCGCACGTCGTCATCCGCGATCAGCATGAATGCCGCGCTGCGGTAACGGTTGTTCAGCAGCGCGTAGTTGTTCATGCTCACGTCGCCGCTGGAATTGCCGAAGGACAGCACCGGCTGCCGGCCGATCTCCTGCGCGATCTGCAGGACCTTGTTGGTCTTGAGGTCCTTGATGAGCAACTTGTCCGTGCGCACCAGCTCATCGTCGCCGGTGAACACGTACTCGATGCCGTCCGTGTCGCCCTGGTTCCGCGCGGCCAGCGCGGTATCCGAGCCGATGATATTTTCAGGGGGGATATCCGCCAGGCCGCCGATCGCGGCGCGAACGATAAAGCGGTCGCTGCCGGAAACGATGAAGCATTTGAAGCCGTTGTCCTGCAGATACCGGATCACCCCGGCCATCGGCCGGTAACAGGCGCTCCCATAGGTCATGCCCTCGAAGCCGTCCGCCTCGCGCGCCAGGAAGCCGGCAATAAAGTCTTCGTACTCCTGGAGCGTCATTCCGGCGAAGGCCCGGGCCTGATGACGGGAGAACTCGGTATCATAATCCGCCGGAAAGGACTTGTCCAGCGCGTGATCCCGGGTCATGCGGCCAAATGCCAGCATTTCTTCGTCCGGCTTCCAGGATGGATCGGCCAGGATGCGCTCGGTCAGCAGCGCCACCTCCAGGTAGGTCGGGAACAGCTCGCCCATCAGCGTGCCGTCCATATCGAAGGTCGCGATGCGATCCCTTTCCGGAATGAAGTCCGGGGAGCCGGGAGCCGTTACGGCCTTCACATAATCCGTCAGCGTATTCAGCGCTGGCGCGTTGGTGTTCCACAGGGTGAAATACGTCCCGCCGTCCTCTGCCGCGGGCACCGCTTCCGCCAGGACGGGCCCTGCCGCGTTCGCCGTCATCAGCAGCGTGCACAGCAGCCATGCCAACAGTCTGTTTGCCTTCATGTGCCTGCCTCCTCCATTCTGTTCCGTTTTCAGGGACGCTCCTGTCTCCCCGGGAGCGGGGAGATTGTCCCTTTCATTGTAATGGATGCGTTCGCGTATTGTCAATATGCCGAAAATCCCGCCGGGAAGGAATCAGGTCTTCCGAAGCGCGCCGATATGTGGTATCATCTGGAGGAACGCGCAACCCGGAAAACAGGGATGTGCAGAGGGGGGCCTATGAGACGGAGCCCGATACGCATTGAGAACGACAGGCTGATCATCTGCGGCTTAAACACACAGGACCTTGAAGCGCTGAAGTCCCTCAGATGCGACCGGCAGGTCTATCGCTACGAGCCGACATATCTCCTGGAGCTGCAGGGAACGCCTGAAGAAGCGCTGAAAGCGCTTCAAAGCATGGACCTGGATGAACACAGACAGTGCATCCTGGGCGTATACGAGAAAACGGAGCCCTCCAGACTGATCGGGCTGGCAGAGCTGTATGACTATAAGCAATCCGGGAAAGTGATTTCAATAGGGTACAGATTCCTGCCGGCATACTGGGGGAGAGGCCTCGCCACCAGCTGTGTCCGTTGCCTGCTGGATTATATTCAAAACAATACGGAGGTCGAGCTGGTCACCGCCCATGTACGGCCTGAGAATATCGCTTCTTCAAAATGCCTGTTGAAAAACGGATTCGAGTATCTGCTGACAAAAACAGAGGATTGGGGCGGCGACCATCTGAGCACTGCGGATGTCTATACGCTTGACTGCTGAATCCTTGACGCGCGTTGAAGAGATACGAGGGAAGCTCAATTGTCTGATAATATATTGACACGGTGTCATTTATGGTGTATAGTAGCTATGATGACACTGTGTCAGTTTAGTTTCAGGGAGGTGAGGCCATGTCCAGGGGATCCCCGCAGCTGACGGAGGCCAGGACGGAGGAGATCCTGAACGCCTGCGCTGCGCTCTACGAGACGAAGGGATTCAAGGAAATCACGCTCAAGGACATCGGCGCGGCAACGACGCTGACGCGCACGGGCATTTACCTGTATTTCCAGACCAAGGAGGAGATATTCCTGGCCCTGCTGGGCCGGGAGTACGACGCCTGGGTGGCGGATATGCGCGGCGTCATGGATCAGAAGGAGCGGCTGAGCCGCGAAGAGGTGGCCTCTGCGCTGGCCCGGACGCTGACGGACCATCCCCGGCTGCTGCGCCTGCTGTCCATGAACCTGTATGAGATGGAGGCCAACTCCCGCCCGGAAAGGCTGACGGCCTTCAAGGTTTCCTTCGGCGCTTCGCTGGAAACGGTGGATCAGATGCTCCGGAAATACATCCCGGAGATGACAGAAGAGGACAGGCAGCGGTTCCTGTACGCCTTTTTCCCGTTTATCTACGGCATCTACCCCTATACCAGCGTCACCGAAAAGCAGCAGGTCGCCATGCGGGAGGCCGGCCTGCCCTATGTATATCAGTCCGCGTACGAGCTGACCTGCCGTTGCTTGAAAAAACTGTTGGAGGGAAAGGCATGAAATACACAAAACTCGGAAAATCCGACCTGACAGTCTCCCGGATCTGCATGGGCTGCATGGGCTTTGGCGACGCGGGCCAGGGCCAGCACGGCTGGACGCTGGATGAGGCGCACTCCCGTGAGATCATCCGTCACGGGCTGGAAATGGGCGTCAACTTCTATGATACCGCGATCGCCTACCAGAGCGGCACCAGCGAGCAGTATGTGGGCCGCGCGCTCCGGGATTTCGCAAAGCGGGACGAGGTGGTGGTGGCCACCAAGTTCCTGCCCCGCACCCAGGAGGAGATCGAGAACGGCGTCACCGGGCAGCAGCATATCGAGCGCATGCTCAATAAGAGCCTGCGGAACCTGGGTATGGACTACGTGGACCTGTACATCTACCACATGTGGGACTGGCAGACGCCCATCGAGGACATCCTGGACGGACTGAACCGGATGGTGCAGGCGGGCAAGACCCGGTACATCGGCATTTCCAACTGCTTTGCCTGGCAGCTGGCGAAGGCCAATGCCCTGGCGGACCAGAACGGCTGGGCCCGGTTTATCTCCGTGCAGGGACACTATAACCTGATCTTCCGGGAGGAGGAGCGGGAAATGGTGCCCTATTGCCAGGAGGAAGGCATCGCCCTGACCCCGTACAGCGCCCTGGCGGCCGGAAGGCTTGCCCGCAGGGCCGGCGAAAGCTCCGAGCGCCTGGAAAAGGACGCCTACGCCAAATTCAAGTATGACGCCACAGCGCAGCAGGACGGCGTCATCATCGACAGGGTGTCGGAGCTGGCGGAGAAGCGCGGCGTCACCATGACCGAGATCTCCCTGGCCTGGCTGCTGACGAAGGTGGCTGCGCCCGTGGTCGGCGCGACCAAGTTCCACCATGTGGATGGCGCGGTAAAGGCGACAGCGCTGGCACTGAGCGAGGACGAGATCGCGTATCTGGAGGCGCCCTATGTGCCGCATGCGCTGGCGGGCGTCATGGCGCAGAACAAGCCTGCCAACGTCGGAGAAAAGCATGTCTGGTCCACGGGAAATCAGAAAATCGATGTTGCCTGTTCAGTCGCAGACTGAACAGGCAACGCAGGGGGGACTGGCGTCCCCCCTGCGGAACCCCCCTACAGCTTTGCCTGTCGTCCCTTCGGCTCACAGTTCGCCATTGTCGCATAGCAGGCTACCGCCAGCTATGCTCTGTGGCTCAC
>CAMNEH010000018.1 GCA_946536315.1 uncultured Clostridia bacterium | reverse complement strand
GGATATCCGTCAGTTCCTCATAAAAATCCTCATCGATCACAGGCGTGTTTTCGACCAGCGTGTCGACATCCTTGGTGAAGCGTTCGCGGGTTTTCTTGAGCCCGTCCTTCAGCCGGGCAAAAAATCCAGCCATGAGCTGCCTCCTTGTCAGTTGGGATAGTCCGCAAGATTGACCGATACCATTCGTGAAATGCCCTGCTCTTCCATCGCTACGCCATAGAGCGTATCACAGCTTTCCATCGTCCCTTTGCGGTGAGTCACGACGACGAACTGGGTCGTTTTGGCGTATTCGCTCAGATAATCGGCAAAATTGGAAATGTTGGAATCATCCAGCGCTGCCTCGATCTCATCGAGAATACAGAACGGCGTCGGTTTCAGCTTCAGCATCGCGAAAAGGATCGCAATGGCTGTCAGCGCGCGCTCGCCGCCGGAGAGCAGAGATAACAGCTGCAGCTTTTTGCCGGGCGGCTGCGCGGTGATCTCGATGCCGCAGTTGAGAGGATCGTCGGCCTCCGCCAGTGTCAATTCTGCATGCCCTCCGCCGAATAGCCGGACGAAGGTTTCTTTGAAATACGCCGCCAGCTTGGCAAATTCCGCAGTGAATATGCCTTCCATCTGATGCAGCAGGCGTTTGATCAGGCTTTCAAGGTCCGATTTGGCCTTCAGAAGATCATCGCGCTGGGCGGTCAGCTCATTGTATCGAGCAAGCTCCGCCTCATAGGCCTCGATCGAGGCGGTGTTGGCGCTGCCCATTTCCCGGATCCTCGTTCGCAGGGCGGCCACCTCCTGGTCCGCTTTTCCCATTTCCAATGGCGTTTCGGAGCGGTACTGGACGGCGTCGGCATAGCTGAGATCATAGGCGTTCAGCAGGTGATCCGTCATCTGTGACAGATCATTCTGCGCTTTGCTGAGCGAAAGCTCGGCCTTATGCACACGCTGATTATCCGTTTCGCTCTGGCGGTGCGCGTCCTCTAGCGCCCTCATCAGCTCTCGCTGCGCGTTGAGCCTGTCCGCGCGATGACGGTCGAGGTCTTCCACGACGGTCAGGGAAGCGGTATGCTGCTGCTTGAGCCTCGTTACGCTGTCACTGGCTTCCCGCGCGCTGTCGCTCAGGGTTTGAATACTGGCGCTCAGCGTCTGAAGGCGCGTCTGCAGCTCATTCAGGCGGCGGGTATGGTCCTCCGCCCTCGCCTGGGCCGTCCGTATGTTGCGGCTCAGCGAATCCGTGTCGTGTGTCAGAGAATTCAGCTTCAGCTGCCCATCTGTTACGGCGTTGCGGGCGCGCTCGGCCTCAGAACGCTTTGTCAGCATTTCCTCCTGCAGCCGATCGGTCTGCTGTTCCATCTCCTGCCGGTTTTCGGATTGCTCGGCGTTGATGGCGGACTGACGCAGATCTGCGTCGATCTCTTCGATGGAGGCCGATAATTGCGCGCGGGCGGCTTCGGTTTCCTGCAGCCGGCCATGGACCTGCTCTGTGTCCTGACGGTCTGCCTGCAGGCGTTCCTTGAGGCGCGCGGCGGCAATCTGCGCTTCCTGGAGGGCCTTGAGCGTGTCCGCCTGTTCCTGGCTGGCCTGGTTATTCTGCTCGCCGAGCAGGGACAGCTCCTCATTCATCTGGCGGAGCCGGGCTGACTGCAGCTCAATGCTTTCCCGCAGCTCTTTGATTTCGCGCTCGCGGCCGAGCAGCGAAACCGTCCGGCTCTGCGTCGTTCCGCCGGTCATGGAGCCGCCGGAATGCATCACGTCGCCGTTCAGCGTGACCAGACGGAAGGCGTGACGCCCTGCGCGCATGATCGGAATACCATGATCCAGCGTATCCGCGATGACCGTCCTGCCGAGCAGGTTTTCGACGATGCCGCGGAACTCGTTTTTGAAGGAAATCAGCTCGCTCGCCGCACCCAGGCAACCGGGCATGGTCAGTAATCTTCGTTCTTCGGCGCTCAAAACACGGCTGCGGATCGTTGATACCGGCAGGAACGTCGCCCTGCCGAGCCGGTTGACGCGCAGGTAATCGATGATCTGCTTCGCGGTGTTCTCGTTGTCCGTGACAATGTTCTGAAGCGCGCCGCCGAGAGCCATATCAATGGCCGTTTCCAGCTCAGCCGGGACATCGATGAGGCGCGCCAGCACGCCGTGCACACCCGGCATGCGCTGTGCGTAGTCCAGCGCCTTCTTGACGGATTGCTGGTACCCCGTCATATCGCGGGACATTTCCTCCATCAGCCTGAGGCGGCTGCGGTCAGCCTGAAGCGCGACATTTTTCTTCTGCGCTTCCGAATTCAGGGTACCGGCAGTCTGTGCCAGGCTCTTCAGCCTGCCCAGGATCGTGTCGTACTTTTCCTGGATGGCAGAAAGCTCCCTGACGGCGGCGTCGTATTCACTATTGTCCTGATCCGTCTGCGCTGTCAGCAGGGCGTACTGCGACTGAAGCGATGCGATGGATGCATCGAGCTCCTCTACGCGCCGCGCCATCTGCTCACGAATCGCGGATTGACGGGACTGCGCTTCCCTGATGTTCGCCTGTTGCCGGACGGATGCGAGAATGGCTGATTTATGCTGGTTGAGGGCGTCCTCCGCGCTGTCCGCCTGCTGCTGCGCCTGACTGGACGCCTGGACCAGGACATCGAGCGCAGCATGGGTCTGCGAGACCTGCCGGGTCAGCCGCTGGTGCGCTTCCTGGTCGCGCGTCAGCTGGTTTGACAGCTGATGCAGCTCGGCCTTGAATGCTTCCTGGCGGGATATAGCCTGATCACGGTCGTTGGTCGCCTGCTCCAGCTCGTGCTGGATCCGCTCCGCGCGCAGCTCGGCATCGTGCGTTTCCTGCAGCTGCGCGCTGTAGGTCAGCCGCGCCGCGGATACAGACTGCTCCGCTGCCGTCAGTTCCTGATCGATCGTTTCCCGCTGCTCGTTCAGTGTGGAAAGCCGCGCTTCGTCGGTCAGCTGAGCGTCACGCAAGCTTTCCAGTGAAACGGTCAGCTGCTGGATACGCTCATTCAGCCGGTCAGAGCGGACCAGAAATAAGTTGGCTTCGAGGAAACGCATCCGCTCAAACAGGGTACGGTATTCCTTGGCGATTTCGGCTTCTGCCCCGAGCCGGGAAAGATGCTTTTCGATTTCGTCAATGATATCGTACACCCGGCTCAGGTTTTCCGTGGTGCGGTTCAGTTTGCGTTCCGCCTCTTCCTTGCGCACGCGGTAGGTCATGATACCGGCGGCTTCCTCAAAAATCTGCCGCCGGTCCTCACTTTTTTGAGAGAGAATCTCATCGATGCGGCCCTGGCCGATCAGGGAGTAGCCCTCGCGCCCGATGCCTGTGTCCCTGAACAGTTCCTGGATGTCTTTCAGCCGGCACGCGACATGGTTGAGCATATACTCGCTGTCTCCGTCACGGTAGACCCGTCTGGTAACGCACACCTCGGAGAAAGCGCTCTTCAGCTTGCCGTCTTCGTTGTCGAACAGCAGCGATACCTCGCAATAGGAAGAACGCTTGCGCTTCTGCGTCCCGCCAAAGATGACGTCCTCCATCTTTGCGCCGCGCAGCGTCTTCGGGCTTTGTTCGCCCAGCGCCCAGCGGACGGCGTCGCCGATATTGCTTTTCCCGGAGCCATTCGGCCCCACAATGCCGGTTATTCCGTCGTTGAATACGATTTCTGTTCTGTCGGCGAATGATTTGAAGCCGTTCAGCTCTAATTTTTTCAGCTTCATTTGTTGAGCTCCCTTTGAAGGGAGGAGAGCAGATTCGCGGCAGACGACTGCTCCGCGCTTTTTTTCGTATGTCCGCTGCCCACGGCGCTGAAACCGTCGCACGTGCTGACACGAACGGTGAATATGCGCGCGTGGTCCGGGCCTTCCTCTCCGATCAATGCATATGCCGGCGGGGGATTGCCCTTCGCCTGCTCGTATTCCTGAAGTTGGCTCTTCGAATCCTCAGCCAGCGAGATCTTCTCAGGCCAAAGCCGGGCCACGATTCCGTATGCACTTTCAAAGCCGCCGTCTAAATAGACGGCGGCCAATACAGCCTCCATCGCGTCGGACAGCGGGCCGCTCTGTTTGCGCACGCCGGTGGCATCGCTTCCGTGATCCATGGACAGGTATTGACCCAGATGGATCGAACGGGCCACATCCGCCAGCGCCTGCTCACAGACAAGGCGCTGACGCATCACCGTCATCGTGCCTTCGTGCAGCTCCGGATGCCCGGTATAGAGTCTTTGACTGATGGCCAGCTGCAGCACGGCATCGCCCAAAAACTCCAGGCGCTGATTGTTGTTTGGACCCAGCGACGGATGCCTGAGCGCGAGCTGAAGCAATTGTGTGTTTTTGAAGCGGTAGCCGAGCTCGTCCATGAGCTGTGTGATTTGATCCATGAAACTAACCGACCGCTCGCTTATTGATGCGCCTCGATATACTTCACCACATCACCCACTGTGCGCAGGTTGTTGATCGCGTCGTCTTCCACGGTGATGTTGAAGTTGTCCTCCATGTCCATGATCATGACCATGATATTCGCGCTGTCCGCGTGCAGGTCTTCGATCAGGCGCTTGTCGGGGGTAATGTCGGCGGCGTTCAGCTTCAGCTGCTTCGCAATCATGTTCGCTACGGTTTCATAAATCATTGGTGGTTCCTCCTTTTCAGGCTGAATGCGCATTCAGCTGTTTGGTGATTTCGTCGACCAGATGGTGATCGACCATGTTAACGGCCTGGCGGATGGCGCAGGCGATAGCGTGGGCGTTGCTGGAGCCGTGGGCCTTGACCACGGCACCCTGGACCCCCAGCAGGGGGGCGCCGCCTACTTCGGAATAATCCATTTGTTTCTTGACACGGGAGAAGGCCGGCTTCGCGATCAGCGCGCCGATTTTCCCCCTGGTATCGCGCAGAAGCTCTGTTTTGATGATGCCCAGCAGCGTTTGCGCGACACCCTCCATAAACTTGAGGATCAGGTTGCCGTAGAATCCGTCTGTGACGGCGACATCCGCCACGTCCGCGGTGATATCCCTGCCCTCCAGATTCCCGGTGAATTGAAATGGCGCCTTTTCCATCAATGGATACGCCGCTTTGACCAGCGCGTTTCCTTTTTCGGATTCGGCCCCGATGTTGACCAGTCCCACCCTCGGCGAAGTGATGCCGCGGACCGTGCGCATGTACGCGTCACCCATGATGCCAAACTGGGGCAGGTATTCAGGCAGGCTGTCCACGTTGGCACCGCAGTCAATCAGGCAAAAATAATCTTTTCCGTTGGGCAGCAGAGGCGCTAACGCGGGCCGCTCAATACCGGGAATGCGGCCCAGGCGGAACATCCCGCCGGCGAGCGTCGCGCCGGTGGACCCTGCGGATACGAACGCGTCCGCGGCTCCCTCGCGTACGGCCAGCATGCCCTGTACGACGGCGGATTGTTTCTTTTGCCGCACAGCCATGACAGGGGCGTCGTGATTGGTAATGATGTCCGGGGTATCCACGACGGTGATCCTGTCGCGGACGTCATCAGCCCCTGAGAGCAGCGGCTCGATCAGCGAAGCGGTACCGGCCAGCGTGACGCGCAGCCCGGCATTCTGCCTGAGCGCTTCCAAAGCGCCTGCGACGGTGCAGTCCGGAGCATTGTCGCCGCCCATGGCATCCAGATAGACATGGCACATTTCTGCGGTTTTTCCTCCTTGCAGCAAAGACATCGTCGGCTGACGGGCTTATCAGGCCAACGAAAGTAGTTTATCATATTTTAATGCCTATTTCAAGCTTGCGTGTGAAGTTGGCCGGACAATCAGCTTCCATTCAGTCTTCATATCGCAGAACCTCCTGCCGTCCGTCAGCGCCAAGCTCCGCCGCGGGAAAAATGGTCCGCACCGCAGGCAGCCATAGTTCCGGGTCCGGCATGGCCGGGCTGAAATGGGTCAGCCACAGGCGCCTGACCCCGGCATTCGCCGCGATGGCAGCCGCCTCGTCCATCATCATATGGTTCTTGGCATGGGCAGCGGCGCGCTTGTCATCGTCACCGTACATGCCTTCCGCCACCAGCAAATCCGCGCCGCGGGCAGCGTCTGTCAACGCGCTGACCGGCCGCGTATCCGTCGCGTAAACGATACAGATGCCTTTGCGCGGCGGCCCCATGACCATGTCCTGCTTATACTGTATACCCTCGTATTCAACTTCAGACTGCCGCTGAAGTATTCCCCAGCACCGTAACGGCACATGATTGCGCCTGGCCTTTTCAGGATCGAACAGGCCGGCGCGGGGGAGAAACAGCTGATACCCCAGGCAGGGAATGCCATGATTGAGCGCGAATGGGGCAATGCGCAGACCGGAGGCGTTCCAGGGGATCGGCGACGCGGGATCGATGGTGCGCAGCTCGAGCTCGAAGGGAAGCTCCGGGGCAATGATGCGCAGCCCATTGATGACAGCTTCCAATCTGGGCGGACCGGCGACGATGACAGGGGCGGTGCGTCCGCTGTTCCCCATAGACAACAGCAGGCCGGGGAGACCGCTGACGTGATCGGCGTGATAATGGGTCAGAAGCATCGCGTCGATCGCCTTGAATGAGAGCCCCGCGCTGCGGAGCTGGACCTGTGTGCCCTCGCCGCAGTCGATCAGCAGCGCATGTCCGTTCCAGGCCGCGTACAGGCTGGTCAGCGCGCGATCCTTCAGCGGCATCATCCCGCCGGTGCCGAGCAATGTGACTGTCAGCATGCTTCCCTCCTCAGCCCTTTCAGACAAAAAAGACTGCGTGAGCAGTCTTTTTTGCGTAAAACGTTTCGCTTATCTGCGATCCGCTTCCTTGATCTTCGCGGCTTTGCCCTGCAGATTGCGCAGGTAGTAAAGCTTGGCCCGGCGCACGCTGCCGCGGCGGATGATCTTGATGGAATCCACACGCGGAGAATGCATGGGGAACGTACGTTCAACACCGATGCCATAGGAGACGCGGCGCACCGTAAAGGTTTCCCTGCTCGAACCGTTGCGCTTCGCAATCACCACTCCCTCAAACGCCTGAAGGCGTTCGCGGCTGCCTTCCACAACCTTGACGAACACACGTACGGTATCGCCAACACGGAAATCAGGCAGATCGGTTCGGAGCTGCTGCCGTTCGATCGAACGGATAATCTCACTCATTTCAGTTTCCTCCTTCCCTCATAGACGTTCATACGGCCAACCGAAACCGGTTTGTGAAACCGGCGTCCGGTTGCCAGCCGCAGCGGACCGCCCGTTTGTCACAAAAGGTATAATAACACAAAACCGATATTCAGCGCAAGATGGTTTTCATCTTTTTTTCATAAAAAATCTGCCAGTCTCGCACCATTCCGTTGCATGATAGACAAAAATGCGTTATAATTGCACTGTTACCTTTTTATTGGGAGGTTTTCATGCAGCGGCGAAGCGGAACGTCGGACGAGCATCGCTCCAGACGCGGACTGGTGATTCTGGTGGTGAGCCTGGCTTTGCTGGCCCTGGGCGTCCTGTATCTGATGGGCGCCTTCAACAGGGTCGTCCGGAATGTGCGCGCGGTCAAACTCCGATGCGCTTCGACACAGGATATTCAGCCGTTCGGCGATCATTTGCTGTATTATGACGGCGACTCTCTGATTTGCCTCAGTTCCAACGGCAACGAGCGGTGGAATTATATGGTCGGCGGCGGGGCGTCTTTTCATGCCGGTAACAGCTATGTGGTGATATGGCGCGGCTCACAGCTGTCCATTCTGAACCGGAACGGGCGTTCTACATATGATAACAATATCGGCGAAGTCATCCAGTTCGCGCGCGCCGGCGAAAAATATATCGCGGTCGTGCATGGCGACGATTCTACCAGTGAAGGCACCACTACCGTGACGTTTTATAATCCTGAAGGGGAGAAGCAGGATACGGAAACAAGTGCTTACCAGGATATGCTCGTGCTGGACGCCGGCTTTTTTGCGGACGGCGATTACGCGTGGACGACGGCGATGGACCTGTACGGCACGGTGCCGTCCACAACGCTGAACACCTTCCGCGTGAACTCCATGACCACCGGTACGGCGGACCTTGGCGACACGATCACCTACAAGGTCATTTATGCGGGAAATACGCTGAACGTTGTCGGAACGCGGCAGCTGAGGCGATATGACTACAACGGCACACAGGACAATTCTCAGACGGTGCTGGTCTATGGCTGGAAGCTGATTGATTCTCAGGTGACGAATAACCGGGCCATGATGCTCTTTGCGCCGACGAGACAGATGAACGACGTGATCAGCATTACGGAGCTGAGATGCCTGTACGACAATAATCAGGACAAACGCCTGACACTGCCGGGAGAGTGCGTCGGTGCCGGACTGTACAGCCGTCGGATCTACGCTTTTTCAGAAGACACGATGTACAGAGCAGACCTGAATTCCAGCCGGTTTACGGCGATTTCCCTGCCGATTCCCGGATCGGTGACAGGATACATCTGTATGCTGTCAGACGGTACGGCCATTCTGGAAAGTGGTCTGGACGTATACGCGGTGACCATCCCATGAGCGAGCCGATCGGTCTGTATCTGCACATTCCGTTTTGCCGTTCCAAATGCGCGTATTGTGACTTTCCTTCTTTTGCCGGGCTTGATCGCTGGCAGAACGCGGTGATTCACCGGATGATCGCAGAGCTTCGTGAGGCTTCCGAAGCACTTGGCCCCCGTGAGATCAGCAGTGTCTATATCGGCGGGGGCACCCCCAGCGTACTGAAGCCCGAACTGCTGACCGACCTTCTTCGCGCGGCGCGGGAAACGTTTCAATGGATGCCGCGGGCGGAGGTTTCGATCGAGATGAATCCGGGCACAGTGACTGCCGAGTTTCTGCAGGCAGCGCTGGAGGGCGGTGTCAACCGGGTATCCATCGGCGCGCAGAGCGCTGATGATCGCCTGCTGAAGCTTCTTGGACGCATTCATAACGCCAGGGATATAAACCGGACGATCCGGATGCTCAAGGCGTACGGTGTGACCAATTTTAATCTTGACATGATGCTCGGTCTTCCCGGGCAGACAATCCAGCAGGCGGTCGATACGCTCGATACGTTTCTGTCATACGGACCGACGCATCTGTCGTGCTACAGCCTGATCGTGGAAGACGGCACGCCGCTGAAAACGCAGGTCAGCGAAGGCCGTTTGCGTCTTCCGGACGAAGATCTGGCATATGAAATGGCGTCGATGGTCACCTCGCGGCTCGAGGCGCGGGGATATCACCGGTATGAAGTCAGCAATTATGCCAAAGACGGTTACAGGTGCCGACATAACCTGGACTGCTGGATGCGCAGAGAATATCTCGGCATCGGGGTCGGCGCCGCCAGCTTTTTAGGGAATACCCGAAAGCGGAATCCGGCGACGATCGCTGCCTATCTGAACGGATGCGCGCCTCAGATGGAGGTTATTTCTCACGATGACGCGTGTTTTGAATCATTAATGCTGGGGCTGAGGCTGACGGACGGATTATCCGCCGCACACTACCAGGAAATGCACGGCGAATCGGTCATGGAAAGGTTCGGCCCAGTCATCAGGCGGCAGATCGATCAGGGACTGCTCGAATGGTGCGGTGATTGCCTGCGCTGTACCGGCCGGGGCATGGACCTGCTGAACAGGGTACTGACAGAATTGATGTAACCGACCTCGGAATGGATGAAGGATTGAGGTGATAAAGCGTGAGACGATGGATTCCCGCGGTGATACTCGGGCTGGTGGTTTGCTGTGGATTATATGACCGGGCTGAGGCGGAATTCGCCGTTGTTTCGGATACTTCCTCGCTGAATCTGCGCGCAGGTCCTGGCTATGATTATGAGGTGATCTCCACAGCCGCCCGAAATGAATGGGTGAACATCATCTCCTCCGGCGCTGGCTGGGACTACGTGACGGTCATCCGGAACGGCAAATCCGGCTATATGCTGGACAGTTACCTGAGACGCGCGTCAGAAGGGGGCAGCATCGGCGTCGTCGCCAATCCGACAGCTACCGCTTTCCTGAACCTGCGGGAATACCCGTCGCTGGCGTCCAAGGTGCTTGGCATTTATTACAACAGCGCGGTATGCCGGATCCTGTCGAAGGAGACTGGATGGTATCATGTGGAAATCGACGGTCTGACCGGTTATTTCAGAGAGGAATACCTGAAGGTCAGCGGCGGCTCCACCGCTCGCGTGACCGCATCGAACGGCAAGCCTGTCAAGCTGCGCAGCGGCCCATCCATGAATTATCCGGCCATGACTTCCCTGCCTGTTGGTACGGCGGTGACAGTGCTCATGAAGGGGAACGGTTTCTGGCAGATCAGCGACGGAAAGAGCATGGGATACATGTCCAGCGCTTTCCTGAGTGAAAGCGCTGATCCGAGTCCGCCGGCGCCGGAAACGGCGAAAGGATATCTGATTGTCGCCAGCCCGAACGCGGGCAAGGTGAATCTGAGGGCGCAGCCTTCATCCACGGCCAAGGTCCTGACGCAGTATGACAGCGGGATTCGGCTGGAAGTGCTGGAGGGCGGTCTGACATGGTGCAAGGTATACGGCAAAGCGTCCGGCTTGACGGGCTACATCATGACCAGGTTCACAACCGTCTATGGCCTTCCGGGAACACCGGTGAAAACTGTCTCGAACGGGAAGTCCTATGTCAATCTCCGCGCATCGCCGAACGTCGTCAGCGGTACCATTCTGTATAAGATCCCTTCGGGTCAGAAGGTCACCATCCTCATTCCGGGGGACGAATGGTCCCAGGTGCGCTATCAGGGGACAGACGGGTATATGATGTCATGCTTCTTAAAATAATCTTTGGGTAAAAGGAGACCAAAATGTTCGAAAAAGTTAAAAAAATATTTGGCCTGGGCAATGACGCTCAGCTGAAGCCGATCATCCGCCAGGCTGATGAAATTGAAAAACTCGAGCCGCAGTTCGAAAAGCTTTCGGATGCGGAATTGGCGCATAAAACCGTCGAGTTCAAAGAACGCTACGCAAAGGGAGAAACGCTGGATCAGCTGCTCCCTGAAGCGTTTGCGACAGTGAGGGAAGCCTCTAAACGCACCCTTGGGCTGCGTCCGTTCAAGGTGCAGCTGATCGGTGGCATCGTCCTGCACCAGGGCCGAATTGCCGAAATGAAAACCGGTGAAGGCAAGACACTGACAGCGACGCTGCCGGCGTATCTGAATGCCATCCCAGGCAAAGGCGTTCATATCGTGACCGTCAACGACTACCTGGCCAGCTTTCAGGGCGAGGAAATGGGCAAGCTGTACCGTTTCCTTGGAATGAGCGTCGGCATCATCGTGCACGACCTGAACAATCAGCAGCGGCGGGACGCGTACCGCGCTGATATCACCTATGGCACCAATAACGAGATGGGCTTCGATTACCTGCGCGATAACATGGTGCTGTATGAGCGTGACATGGTTCAGCGCGGGCATCACTTTGCCATCGTGGACGAAGTCGACTCCATCCTGATCGACGAAGCGCGCACCCCGCTCATTATCTCCGGCCAGGGAGAAAAATCAACCGATATGTACGACCGGGCGAACCGGTTTGTGATTCGCCTGACGCCCGAAACCGATTATCACGTCGAGGAGAAGGATAAAGCGGTCACCTTCACGGATGAAGGCGTTAAGAAAGCGGAGTCGGCCTTCGGCGTCGAAAACCTCGCTGACCCGGAAAACAACGAGCTGAACCATTACCTGATTCAGGCCCTGAAGGCCAATGCGCTGATGAAGCGTGACGTCGACTATGTCGTTCAGAACGGTCAGGTCATTATCGTCGATGAATTTACCGGCCGCCTGATGATAGGACGGCGGTATTCGGACGGCCTGCACCAGGCGATCGAAGCCAAGGAAGGCGTGAAGGTGGAGCACGAGAGCAAGACGCTGGCTACCATCACCTTCCAGAACTATTTCCGCATGTACTCAAAACTTTCGGGCATGACCGGCACCGCTAAGACTGAGGAAGAAGAGTTTCAGGGCATCTATCGTCTGGATGTCGTTCAGATCCCGACAAATATGCCCATGATCCGCCAGGACCTGAACGATGTGGTATACCGGGGCAAAAAGGGCAAATATCAGGCGGTGATCGAGGAAATCATCCGCCGTCACGAAACGGGTCAGCCGGTGCTGGTTGGCACGGTTTCCGTAGAAGTCAGCGAACTGTTGTCCAGGATGCTGGACCTGCGCGGCGTCAAGCATAATGTCCTGAACGCGAAACACCATGCGCGCGAAGCGGAGATCGTCGCCCAGGCGGGCCGCCTGGGGGCTGTGACGATCGCCACCAACATGGCTGGCCGCGGTACCGATATCCTTCTGGGCGGCAATCCGGATTTCATGGCGCGCAACGCGCTCAGACAGGAGAATGTGGACGAAGCGCTGATTGAAGCGGCGACGGGCTTCCAGGAGGACGTATCTGATGAAATTGCCGAGATCCGCCAGCGCTATCGCGACCTGAAAGCGTCATTCCAAAAGACGACCGACAAGGAGCATGAGCAGGTCGTGAAGGTGGGTGGTCTGCATATCATCGGTACTGAGCGCCACGAATCCAGGCGAATCGATAACCAGCTGCGCGGCCGCGCCGGTCGCCAGGGCGATCCCGGCTCATCACAGTTCTATATTGCGCTTGAAGATGATCTGATGCGCCTGTTTGGCGGGGACAGAATCACCCCGATGATCGAGCGACTCGGCATGGATGAGAATACGCCGCTTGAGGCGGGCATGCTGACCAAACAGATCGAGAACGCGCAAAAACGCGTCGAGTCCCGCAACTACCAGATCAGAAAGAACGTCCTGCAGTTTGACGACGTGATGAATCAACAGCGCGAAATCATCTATGGCCAGCGTATGCAGGTCCTGCGCGGAGAAAACATGCGCGATGTCATCCGTGGGATGGAGGACGCCCTGATCGACGAAGCAGTCGGTCGCTTCTGCGCGGCGGATCATGCGGCGGACTGGGACGTGAACGCAATGACGGACTACCTGGAACGCCTCTGCATCAAGCATGGCACGCTCTCAGCCAACCAGAGCGCGGTGACTTCATTCACCAAGGAGGACCTGACGTCGTTCCTGAAGCGGGAAGCGGAACGCTTCTACGAGGAACGGGAAGCGCAGATCGGCGAGATCGGGATCGAGATGCGCGAACTGGAGCGCGCAATCCTGCTGCGCTCGGTTGATTCCCGTTGGATGGACCATATCGACGCAATGGATCAGCTGCGTGACGGCATCGGTCTGCGGGCTTATGGGCAGAAAGACCCGGTGAATGAGTACAAGCTGGAAAGCTTTGATATGTTTGAGGAAATGGTACACCTGATCCGGGAGGACACCGTGCGGCGCCTGTGTCAGGCCCGGATCGAGCGTCCACAGGAGCGCCGCGCCGTGGCGGTGGCGACATCGGCCAAGGGTGGCGGTGCGGCTGCGCCGGAAACGCCGAGGACCCCGGTCAAAGTGGCCAAAAAAATCGGCAGGAATGATCCGTGCCCGTGCGGCAGCGGCAAAAAGTATAAGAATTGCTGCGGGAAAAACGTATAATGGATAAGCTTGAGATCCTGAAGCGCTACTTTGGGCATGACAGCTTCCGTCCCGGACAGGAGACCGTCGTGGACGCGCTCCTGTCCGGGAACGATGTGCTGGCGGTCATGCCGACGGGCGCAGGCAAATCCGTATGCTATCAGGTTCCTGGCATGCAGCTGGAGGGATTGACGCTGGTCATTTCCCCTTTGATATCCCTGATGAAGGATCAGGTTTCCGCGCTCAACGCGGCTGGTATGCCCGCGGCGTACATCAACAGCACCTTGAGCCCGGGCCAGATGGAGAAAGCGATACAGCTGGCGTACCAGGGAAAATATCGCTTTATCTATGTAGCGCCGGAACGTCTGGCCGCGCCATCCTTTTTGAGGTTCAGTCAGAATGTGCCGATCGCGCTGATCGCTGTGGACGAAGCGCACTGTGTTTCCCAGTGGGGTCAGGATTTTCGCCCAAGCTACCTGCGAATTGCCGATTACCTGAACCAGCTGCCGAAACGTCCGCCGGTTGGCGCGTTTACAGCCACCGCGACCAAACGCGTTTGCGCCGACATCGAAAGACTGCTGAACCTTCGTTCGCCCTGCAGGGTGACGACCGGATTTGACCGGCCCAACCTGTTTTTTGAGATCATTCAGCAGAAAAAAAGATCGGATGCCATTCTGAAGCTGGTGCAGGGCCGGAAAGAGGACAGCGGCATCATCTATTGCAATTCAAGGAAACAGGTGGAAGACCTGACCGTCAAACTGCGTGCCGCAGGCATTCAGGCGACAAGATACCATGCCGGACTCTCGGACGAGGAGCGCCGGGCCAATCAGGAAGATTTCCAGTACGACAGGGCCAGGGTGATGGTCGCGACCAACGCCTTTGGCATGGGGATCGATAAATCCAATGTGCGGTACGTGCTGCATGCGCAGATGCCCATGAGCATCGAAGCCTATTATCAGGAGGCGGGCCGTGCCGGCAGGGATGGTGAACCGGCGGAATGCCTGCTGCTGTACAGCCGTCAGGATATCATGGTATCCAGGTATCTGATGGATAACACGGCGCCAAATGAAGCGCTGACGGACGAAGAACGGACCGCCGTGCTCCAGCAGAGCAGGCGAAGGCTCAACCAGATGATCAACCTGTGCGAAGGAACCGGCTGCATTCGTGCGGAGCTGTTGAGCTACTTTGGTCAGCAGGCCAGCGGCAGGCCCTGTGGTGCCTGTTCACGCTGTGCGGGCTCGCGGGTCGAGAAATACCTCAGCCAGCCGGTCTCTGCGCCCAGAATGCTGCCGATGCCCCTGTCCAACCCTGGCGACGACGCGCTGGAGGATTTGCTGGTCCGGCTGAAAGCATGCCGTATGTCCCTGGCCAGGGACGCGCATATGCCCGTCTATATCATCTGTGATGACAAGACGCTGCGGGATATGGCGCAAAGGCTTCCCCGAACACCGGATGATTTGCGGCAGGTCAAGGGGATGGGCGAGATCAAAATCCAGAAATACGGCGAGGAGTTCCTGAAAGCGATCGAAAAATGGCTGCAGATCCATCCGGAGGTGGCAGGAACGTCCCCGGAGTCCGGGCGTGAACCACAGCAAAAAGGCCCGCAAATCCTCCTGTCGGAGGAAGAGCGGGGGCTGTTGAATAGATGTGAGAAGGCCCGCCTGACCACAGAACAGATGTCCATTATCCTGGGGCAGCCGGTCAGCGTCATCGAGGAATGGCTGAATAGCCGCTGATGGGTTATCCGAAGACTCCGAATATCGCAGCCACGCTGGACAGCACCAGCAAGGCAGCCATGATGATGCAGAGTACGCGCACGGCCGTTTTGCGCGTATTCTTTTTGTTCTGTTTAGTCGTCATGCCGCACCTCCCTGGGCCTGATAAGCCTCGATGGCGTGGGACAGCTGATCCGGGCAGGAGGTATTCCCACGGCACGGAATGCCGCGCAGAAGTGCTTTCACCTCGTCAGCATCCCGCCCGATCACCATCCTGGCCAGGCCTGCCGTATTGCCTTTGCAGCCGTTATGGAACGTGCACGCGGTAATCTGGTTGTTCCGGTCAATTTCCAGATCGATGGCCGTCGAGCATGTTCCCCGGGTCTTATAGGTAAACATGTCCATCCTCCTGATTCAAATCGTTCTGAAGTATCGAGTAAACGCACACCGTAACGAAGCGGCCTTTCATGTACAGGCGGTCGCGGAGCGTCCCTTCCAGCCGCATACCGGCTTTTTGCATCACGCGTCCGGACGCAGGATTCTGTATGTCGTGCTGCGCTTCCACGCGGTGCAGATGGAGCGTCTGAAACGCAAACCCAAGGACTGCAGTCAGCGCTTCGGTCATGTAACCGCAATTCCAGTATCTGCGGCTCAGACTGTAGCCAATTTCCGCAGATCTGCTCGCGGCGTTGAGCCACATGAAGCCGATCGTGCCAATCATTATTCGTTCGTGTCTGAGGACAATGGCGAATGTTGCAGGCTCTCCGCGTCGGTACTGGCGGCGCAGCTCAAATATCGCCTCATAAGTATCCGCTATGCTCCTGTGCGGTTCCCAGAGAACATAGCGGGATACTTCGGGATCGCAGGAATATGTGAACATTTCCCTGGCGTCACTCAGCCTGACGGGACGCAGGAGCAGCCGATCGGTGGTCAGTTCTGGCATATGCCTGAAACAATACCGAAAGGATGTCTGATCCCGGCCGGAATTCATGCTGGCTCAGCCTCCAGAGCGGCTTTGGCCAGCAGTATGCCTAACGCAGTCTTTTGATCAAACAGCTTGCCTGCAAGCACCTCCTGGACCGCCTCCGCAAAGGGGATTTTCTTGACGCGGACAAATTCATCCGGGTCGGTATGCGCTTCGTGCTGGCTCAGGCCGGTAGCGAGATAAATGGAAATGCGCTCTGTGCAGAAGCCCGGGGTGGTCACAACCCTGCTCAGCAGTTGCCAGTGCTCGGCGTTCAGTCCGGTTTCCTCCTCGAGCTCACGCCTGGCACAGCAGAGCGGGTCTTCATCGGGCCGGTCCAGCTTTCCCGCCGGGATTTCCCAGGTCATTTCGTCGATCGCGACGCGGTGCTGACGTACAAGGGTAATGTTGCCCTCGCTGTCAACCGGCACTACGGCGGCGGCGCCGATGTGCTTGATCACTTCACGCACCGCCGTATTGCCGTTGGGCAGACTGACCTGCCACCGTTCCAGATGCACGACCTTTCCGTCAAACAGCGTTTCTCCGGACAGATAGTGCTCTTTTAATTGTTCGTCATTCATGCTGTATCTCTCCTGTCAATCCACAGTGACGGTCACCTGATAGGTATTTCCCTTCGTGTCCGGCGCAGGAATCACCTGACCATCCAGCGTCTTGCCGTCGACGGCCACGGTCACTTTCCCTTTTTCGCCGGCGGTGTGATTATCAATGTGGATATTGTAGATATTTCCGCGGAACTCACGCCGGATGTCCAGCGACTTCAGTTCAGCGGGGAGACAGGGGTCAAGCTTCAGGCCGGTCAGCGCAGGCTTGACACCCAGAATAAACTGGCTGATGGCGTAGAAATTCCAGGCGGAGGTGCCTGTCAGCCAGCTGTTGCGCGCTTCACCAGGCTTGCCGCTGTCCGCGCCGTTGATGGTCTGCGCGTAGACGTAGGGCTCTGTGCGATGAAGCTGCTGGTCAGTGATATAGCTTGGCGCAATCTTGCGGTAGAGATCAAACGCACGGTTGCCATGGCCCATCACGGTTTCGCCGATCATCACCCAGGGGTTGTTATGGCAGAATACGGAGCCGTTTTCTTTATATCCGGGCGGATAAGAGGAGATTTCGCCAAGGTTCAGGCGGTAGGTGGTGTAGCACGGCCAGTTGAGCATAATGCCATGCTCGAATTCCAGATATTTCTGGGTGGCGTCCAGCGATTTCTGCGCCAGGCCGGTCTCTTTGCCGATGCCGGCCATGACGCACATGCCCTGCGGCTCGATGAAGATCTTGCCTTCATCATTTTCTGAAGAGCCGACTTTCTCCCCGTAAGCGTCGTAGGCGCGCAGGAACCATTCGCCGTCCCAGCCGGCAGTTTCGACCGCCTGGGTCATCAGCTGCTTCTGCTCCCGGACAAACGCCGCTTCCTTCTGATCTCCAGCCAGTTCAAGCAATTCCGCGTAATCGTCCGCGACGCAGACAAACATGCCTGCAATAAAGACGGATTCCGCGATGCCGGTGTCATTGTTGGTGACCGTCTGGAAGCTTTCGCCGGGTTCGCTGGAGAAGCAGTTCAGGTTCAGACAGTCATTCCAGTCCGCGCGTCCGATCAGCGGCAAGCCATGCGGACCTTTATGCTCCACGATATACCTGTAGCTGCGGCGGAGGTGTTCGATCAGCGGCGCGGCCAGCTTCGGATCGTTGTCAAAGTCGACCATTTCGTTCAGGATCGTAAAGTCTCCCGTTTCTTTCAGATAGGCGCTGACCGCGAATATCAGCCAGAGCGGGTCATCGTTAAACCCGGAACCGACACCCAGGTTGCCGCGTTTGGTGAGCGGCTGGTACTGATGATAGGCGCTTCCGTCCGGGAACTGTGTCGCGGCGATATCGAGGATCCTGGCTCTGGCGCGGTCCGGAATCAGGTGCACAAAGCCGAGCAGGTCCTGGCTGGAGTCACGGAAGCCCATGCCGCGTCCAATGCCGGATTCAAAGTAAGATGCCGACCGGCTCATATTAAAGGTGACCATGCACTGGTACTGGTTCCAGATATTCACCTGGCGGTTGAGCTTCTCATCGGCGGACTGCACAGTGTACCGGCTGAGCAGCTGAGACCAGTAGTTCTTCAGCTCCTGCAGGCGCGCTTCAAACTGGTCGTCTGTCGCAAACTGCGCGAGCAGCGCATGGGCGTCGTCCTTGTTGATGACGTCAGGCGCAATAAACTTATGATCCTTCGGTGATTCGCAATAGCCCAGAACGAAGATAAAAGAGATCGTCTCTCCGGGCGCGATGCTGCGGCGCAGGCAGTGGCTGGCAATGGGTGCCCAGCCCCTGGCGTTGGTGTTGCGGGGTGCGTCTTCAAACACAGCGTCCGGATGGTCAAATCCGTTATACAGGCCCAGGAAGCTTTCCCTGTCCGTATCATATCCATCCACAGGCGCATTGACGGCGTACACCGCATAATGATTGCGGCGTTCGCGATACTCGCTCTTATGATAAATGACGGAGCCGCCGGATTCAAATTCCATTTCGGCCAGAGCATAATTGCGCTGGAAATTCGTGCAGTCGTCCCAGGCATTCCAGAGGCAGAATTCCACGAAGCTGTACAGGCTGACGTGCTTTGTGTCTGAGCTCTGATTGGTCAGCGTCAGGCGAGTGACTTCAGCGCGCGCGCCGAAGGGCACCATGGTGGTTTGCTGCGCCTTCAGCCCGTTTTTCACACCGGTGATGACGGAATAGCCGAGACCGTGACGGCACTCATAGCTGTCCAGCGCGGTCTTGACAGGCTGCCAGCCGGGATTCCATACGGTATCGCCGTCCTTGATGTAAAAGTATTTACCGCCAGCGTCTGTCGGAACGTTATTGTAGCGGTAGCGTGTGAGCCGAAGGAGCCTTGCGTCCTTATAGAAGCTGTAGCCGCCGGACGTGTTGCTGAAGAGAGAAAAAAAGTCTTCGCTTCCCAGATAATTGATCCATGGATACGGGGTGTTGGGTACTGTGATGACGAACTCTCGCTGCTGGTCATCAAAATAGCCATACTGCATTTCTGATTCCTCGCCTTTCTCATCATCTGATCATGTTACCTGTATGCAGGCAAAGCTATCTTAAACTTTTCATGGTTGTTTGTCAATCATTTCTGCACAACAGAGAAAAAAATCCTAACGTCCGCGAATGACTTGCCGGGTGAGCCACTTGGTGGTATAATGCGAGCGAGTTATCCGAAGGAGGCCGCTGTATGAGGAAAGCCCGCTTAAAAGACCAGGAACAGGCGATATCGTCCTTTGAGCGGACACGCAAATCGCATTCTGTACCGATCTCCGAGAAACGCACGACACATTACGGCAATATCATCCGCCGCTACAGGGAACGTCAGGGGCTCGACCAGCGCTCCGTCGGCGCAGCCCTGGGCTACAGCACCAATACAATCTCCAATTGGGAAAACGGTGTATCCAGGCCGGATATCGACGCGGTGCCCAAGCTCTGCGAGCTGCTTCAGATTCCCTTACATGTTTTTTTTGACATTGAATGTGACCCTGCCGTGCCAGAGCAGGAATCCAGCCTGATTCAGGATTTCCGCAGTCTCGGACAGGAACGCCGAAGGATGGCTGCACAGCTGCTGCGCATGCTGGCGGAGCAGGAAGCCAAAATGCAGGATTCCGTGCGTCAGATCCGGCAGTGTGTCTGTTTGCCGGTGCAGGCGCTGGGTGTCGCCGCCGGCACCGGTGTTCCGAACGACGAGACACCGGAGCCGCACAACGCCTTTGTACTCGATAACAGGTTGGCGAGACAGGCGGACGCGATCTACGTCGTCAACGGGAACAGCATGGAACCGACATATCACAGCGGCGACTATGTATACGTACAGCATACGCCCAGCATCGAGCAGGGAGAAATCGGTATATTTATCGTTTCAGGCGCCGCCTATATCAAGGAATACCGCAAAACCGGGCTGTTTTCCCATAATAAAGCCTACCGGGCCATGAAACTGACAGATGACGACGATGTCCGGCTGATCGGCCGGGTGCTGGGAAAAGTAGAGCAGGACCACATGATGGACAGTATTTTGCAGCGCCTGTAGCACGGTCCTGGACCGGTTGAATCGATTATCAAAACGACGGGGGAGACGAAGTGTGAAAACACTGGGGGAAATACTTCAAAAACCGTCCCTGAACATCATCGGACTGATGAGCGGGACATCGCTGGACGGTATGGATGCCGCGCTTGTCCAGCTGACGGGCTGTGGCACAAAGACCAGCGCCAGACTGCTCGGCTTTACTACGATCGAGTATTCGGAACAGGAACGCGCGGAAATCCTGCGTCTCGCCCTGGGCGAGGAAGGCGGCTCGAAAAGCCTCAGCCAAATGAATTTTTGGCTGGGCTATCAGGGCCTGGCGGCTTGTTATGCCGTGTGCAAGCAGGCAGGGCTCAGCCATGATGACGTGGATTTGGTGGGCAGTCACGGGCAGACCCTGTACCACATCCCGGTAGCGGAACCCTATCTGGGGATGCAGATCGCGTCCACATTGCAGCTGGGGGAAGCTTCCGTCATCGCGGAAGGCCTCGGCTGTCCGGTCATCAGCGACTTTCGCGTCCGCGACATGGCGGCGGGCGGCCAGGCGGCGCCGCTGGTGCCATATTCGGAGTATCTGCTGTACCGCAGCGAGACGCAGCACATCGGTCTGCAGAATATCGGCGGTATCGGCAACCTGACCGTTCTTCCCCGGGGCTGCTCGCTCGATCAGGTATACGCATTTGACACAGGCCCCGGCAACATGGTCATTGACCGGCTTGTAGCTGAATTGACCGGCGGAGAGTGCCGTTGGGATGAGGACGGCCGTTTCGCCGCGCAGGGCCAAGTCAACGCTGAGCTGCTCGAATGGATGCTTTCAGACCCGTATTTTGCGAAAATACCGCCCAAGACGACTGGCAGAGAATACTTTGGTGACTCGTATGTCAAACAAGTATTGCAAAGAGCGCATGAACTGAGCCTGAGTAGGAACGATATCATCGCCACAGCCACTCAACTGACCGCGCAGAGCATTTTCCTGTCCTGGGAGCGGTACTGCCCGGACAGGCCGGAGCTGCTGATCGTCGGCGGGGGCGGCGCGCACAATCATACGCTGATGCGGATGCTTCGCGAGGCGCTCCCGGTCCCTGTAAAGACGAATGAAGATATTGGCATGAACGGAGACGCCAAAGAGGCAGTAGCCTTCGCGGTGCTCGCCAACGAATGCCTTCACGGGATCGACAACAACGTTCCCCGCGTGACAGGCGCGCGGCATCCCGTGGTGATGGGGAAAATCTCACAGTGATGGATCACAGACCTTTGACATCAGTGCAGCAGGGCATACTGACGACCCTGACGCAGGCAGAGGATCAATTTGTTTCCGGTGAACAGATGGCCTCCCGATTTGGGGTATCCCGGGCGGCGGTGATGAAATCCGTCCATGCGCTGCTTGCACGAGGATATCAGATCGAGTCTGTCCGCAACAGAGGATACTGCCTGCGCGCGTTGCCGGATCAGTTGTCTGAGGCGGCCATTCTTGAACGGCTCAGGGCCGGCGGCGTCAGCGCCGACGTGCACGTGTTTGATATCATCGATTCCACCAATAATGAAGCGAAACGCCGCGCCCATGATCTGGCAAGACCGCTGCTGCTGGTGGCGGATCAGCAGCTGAACGGACGCGGACGGCAGGGGCATTCATTTTATTCGCCTTCATCGACCGGGCTGTACATGACGGTCGTATGGCCGACCGCCCTCTCACTTGACACAGCCGCGCTGTGCACGCAGGTGATGGCCGTTGCTGCCGCCACCGTGATTGAAGAATGCTCCGGCCTGTCGCCCATGATCAAGTGGGTGAATGACCTGTTCCTGAATAGAAAAAAGATAGCGGGTATCCTGACGGAAGCGGTCGCTGATCCGGAACAGCAGGCCATATGCGCGGTTGTATGCGGCATTGGGATCAACCTGACCACAGAGCGGTTTCCGTCGGAGATCGCCGAGGTGGCGGGGTCCCTGGGCGCCATCAATCGCAATGTACTGGCTGCCGACATTACCGCGGCATTTCTGCGTATGTCCGCGGCGCTGCCCCGTACGGATCACTGGCTGGATGCCTACCGGGAACGCTCGATGGCGCTGGGCCGTCCACTGTCATTTTCAAAAAACGGCCAATCTTACCACGGGATGGGCAAAAAAATAGACGACCAGGGGCACCTGACCGTCCAATTGGATGATGGCACGGATTGTACGCTGTCCTCCGGAGAAATCAGCATCCATCCGGATGATCTGCCATAACGGCATCCACATACCTGCAGGCCGCCAGCGCAGCCACAGCCCCGTCTCCGACGGCGGTGGTCAGCTGGCGGATATTTTTATTCCGGCAGTCTCCCGCTGTGAAAACCCCCGGTGTGCCGGTCAAGCACCGCTCGTCGGCATCAAAATAGCCCTGAGGGGTCAACGCAGCGAGATTCCGGAAGGGCGCATTGTCCGGCACCAGACCGATCGCGATGAACAGCCCGCTGCAGGGGATATCCCTGGGAGCGCCCTGATCGGACTGTACGCGTATGCCGGTCAGCTGCCCGTCCTGCTGCAGAAGCGCCGTGACACGCGCGTTGGTCTGAATACTGATATTGTCCCGATGCATCGCTTGCTTTTGCAGCACTTGTTCAGCCGTTAGCGCCGGCAGGTCCTGAACGACCGTGACTGACGCACATTTGGCGCTGAGCAGCAGCGCGTCCTGTAGCGCGCTGTTGCCGCCGCCGACCACGCAAACGTTTTCGCCTGCGAAAAAATCGCCGTCGCACACCGCGCAATAAGAAACGCCGTTACCGGTGAGCTCCTGTTCCCCGTCCAGGCCGAGAAGCCTATGCTTGACGCCGGTCGCCAGAATGACGGAACGTCCCTGATGTGCGCTGCCTTCTTCGGTATGAACGTTAAAAAGACGATCCGTCTTAATGACTTGCTGCGCGTTTTCCAGCTCGATATCCGCGCCAAGATTCATGATCTGGCTCATCAGCGTATCGGCGAATTCGTTGCCGCTCATGCTGGCGATACCAGGGTAATTCTCGACCCGGGGAGAATGCGTGATCTGGCCCCCGAAGCCTTCACGCTCGATCACACACACCGATTTTCCGTTTCTCAGGGCATAAAGGGCGGCGGTCATGCCTGCCGGACCGCCGCCAATAATGATCACATCATGAATCATGGGAAAACATCCTCTCAGCGATGCATCAGCCAACCTTTGATGTCCGAAACACCGCGATATTTTGTCACATGCTGCCCATCGACCAGCACCAGCGTCGGGGCCTGCTTGACTTCGTATTGCTGCACCAGCTCACGCTCCTCGTTGGCGTTCAGCGTCTGGTATTGCACGCCAGCGCGGTCGAGCAGGGCAGAAGCAGCTTTACAATTGGGACAAGTCGGCGTTTTGAACAGCAGGATTTTTTCAGCCTGACTGACAAATACCTTTTCGGGCATCACAGGTTTGGGGGACTCCGCCGGTGGATCGGGCTGGATGTACGGCGTTTCAGGCGCGCAGCACGCCGGCTCCATCGCCGCTTCGATAGCGGCGTCATTTTGAACAGCGGGCGCCTGGAGAGGACCGGTGTGGCGCAGCACTGAGCGACCGACATTGTATACACGGCGGTCCTTGAATTCCTGCACCTTTCCGTCATTCCAGTTCTGCACAGGACGATAATAGCCGGTAATGCGGCTGTATACCTCGGTCTTCTTGCCGCAGATCGGGCAGGTGTACTGCTCGCCGGTCAGGTAACCATGATCCGCGCAGACCGAATAGGTCGGCGAAAGCGTGTAATATGGCAGTTTGTAGTTTTCCGCGATCTTACGCACCAGATTCGCCGCTGCCTTCCAGTCGGGCAGCTTTTCGCCCAGGAAGGCGTGGAACACCGTGCCGGAGGTGTACAGTACCTGAAGATCATCCTGAATATCCAGCGCAGAATACACATCCTCCGTGTAGCCTACCGGCAGATGGGAGGAGTTGGTGTAGTAGGGTGTGCCATTCATGTTGGCGGTGATGATGTCCGGGAACTGTTCCTTATCATGTTTGGCGAAGCGGTAGGTCGTCGATTCCGCCGGCGTTGCCTCCAGATTGTACAGATCGCCGTACTGCTCCTGATAATCAGAAAGACGCTCACGCATATGGTTGAGCACGTCCCGGGTAAAGCGCTGCGCCCTGGCGTCTGTCAGGTCCGCCTTCAGCCAGCGGGCGTTCAGACACGCCTCATTCATGCCCACCAGGCCGATCGTGGAAAAGTGATTGTCAAATGTGCCCAGGTAGCGCTTGGTGTAGGGATAAAGCCCCATATCCAGCAGCTTGGTAATGACGGTCCTCTTGGTTTTCAGGCTGCGGGCGGCAATGTCCATCAGCGCGTCCAGGCGCTGATAAAAATCCTTCTCGTCAGCGGCCAGATAGCCGATGCGCGGCATATTGATCGTCACGACGCCCACAGAACCGGTCGATTCGCCGGAGCCAAAGAAGCCGCCCGATTTTTTCCGCAGCTCGCGAAGGTCCAGCCGCAGACGGCAGCACATAGACCGTACATCGCTGGGCTCCATGTCGGAATTGATATAGTTGGAAAAGTATGGCGTGCCATATTTGGCAGTCATTTCAAACAGCAGCTTGTTGTTTTCGGTTTCGGACCAGTCAAAATCGCGCGTAATCGAATAGGTCGGGATCGGATACTGGAATCCGCGGCCATTCGCGTCGCCCTCGATCATGATCTCGATGAAGGCCTTGTTGACCATATCCATCTCGCGCTGGCAGTCGCCATAGGTGAAGTCCATCTCTTTGCCACCGATGATCGCCGGCAGGTTCTTCAGGTCATTCGGGACCACCCAGTCCAGCGTCACGTTGGAAAACGGCGCCTGCGTGCCCCAGCGGCTGGGCGTATTCACGCCATAGATGAAGGATTGAATGCACTGCTTGACTTCCTTCTGCGAGAGGTTGTCCACGCGGACAAACGGCGCAAGATAGGTATCAAAGGACGAGAAAGCCTGCGCGCCAGCCCATTCATTCTGCATGATCCCCAGGAAATTGACCATCTGGTTGCACAGCGTGGAAAGATGATTGGCAGGGGAAGAGGTAATTTTGCCGGGTACGCCGCCCAACCCCTCCTGAATCAGCTGC
This sequence comes from uncultured Clostridia bacterium, assembly GCA_946536315.1. Lineage (GTDB taxonomy): Bacteria > Bacillota > Clostridia > Christensenellales > Aristaeellaceae > UBA4246. Next base: position 8,964 of record CAMNEH010000018.1, on the reverse strand, counting down.
TTCAGGCTCCAGCCGGCGCAGTAACCGGTCAGCATGGAAAGGTCGTGCAGATGAATGGCCGCGCTGCGATGCGCATTGGTGACCTCTTCATCATACACTTCGCTGAGCCAGTAATTGGCGGTAATGGCCCCAGAATTGGAAAGAATCAGGCCGCCGACGGAATATGAGACAGTCGAATTCTCCTTGACGCGCCAATTGCGGATCTGGAGATAGTTGTCCACCAGATCCTTGTAATTGAGCAGGGTTGAATTGATATTGCGTACCTTCTCGCGCTGTTTGCGATACAGGATATAGGCTTTCGCGACATCGCCGTACCCGGACTGGGAGAGCACTTCCTCAACGCTGTCCTGTATTTCTTCGACAGTAATCCGGTCGTTTTTGATCTTGTTGTCAAAATTGGACGTAACACGCAGCGAAATCAATTCGATGACGCTTGGATGGTACTGCTTTCCGATGGCGTCAAAGGCCTTCGTGATTGCAGACGAAATTTTGTTGATGGAAAAATCGACGACCTTCCCATCGCGCTTGACCACCTGGTACATGTATGACTCCTTTCAGAGCTTGCATTTTGTGGACCGGACTCTCAGGTCCAGAGCATGATATAGACTAACACATATCCCGCAGCTTGTCAATATATTGTATTAAAAATATGTGACAAATCTATATGTTGTATTACAAAACCAAAAAAGGAATGTTAAAAAACTCCGGCGGATAGACCGGAGCGGAAGCATAAGCAGCCATGCGGTCAAACGATTTGAAACATGCAGCACTGCGGCTGGCAGGATAGATCCTCCCTGGTAACACGAAGCAGCGGCAGCGGCTCAGGCCGGGGGAGACCGAGCGCGCGGAAGAAGGGCTCTTCATCCGAAATCGGCCAGTCATGATTATACTTCGTCTTAAAGTGCATAGGAATGACAATGCGCGGCGAAAGCCGCTGCACGATGTCGGCGGCCGATTCCCCGTCGATGGTGTAAAAACCGCCTACAGGAATCATCAGGATGTCGGTGTCGCGAAGAAAGGCCTGCTGCGTATCATTCAGCGCGCAGCCAAGGTCGCCCAGGTGGGCAATACGGAGGCCGTCCATGGTGATGACGGTCAGCAGCGTCATTCCGCGTTTTTGGCCGCCTTCACCGTCGTGCGGCGCGGTGACAGATTGAACCGTCACTGTGGGTGACAGCCGGGTGGTCCCTTCGGATGAAAGGATCATCGGATGTCCGTTCACTTTGTCAGTATAGCTGTGATCGCCATGCGCGTGCGATACTGTGACCGCGTCCGCTGACGTCGTATGCATGGGATAGCCTACATGCGCATCGAATGGGTCCGTGAGGACACGATACCCATCGGCGCTTTCCAGCAGAAACTCAGAATGTCCGTGCCAATAGATCAGCATGATGACGACTCCTTGATTTGTTCAAGATGATACAGAATATAGTGCCCAGCCGCTTCAGGCAACGGCTTGTGCTGGCGCTGGAGAACGGCGACCATCTCTGGAAGCTCGTCCTGTAATTGCGCCAGCGCATTTTCCTCCAGGCGGATGAGCGTATGCCGCAGCGCCGTGACAGGCTGATTCATGAAAGGGATGGGCACCTGACAGACACGCCGCGCGCAGGAGACGAGAAACGGATACGTGCGCACGATATGATCCGGGAGATCATGCGCGTGCGGCGCGATGTCCATGATCCGCCGCCAAAGCGCGGGGGAAGGGTCGATCAGCAGCATATGACGGCCGACAGAGGCGCATTGCCACTGGCCGTTGGACATCAGGCGGTCCATCACAATCTGTGGGGTATCCGTTCGCCGGAGCGCGTCCGTCACAAACAGCGCGCTGTGATCTCTCGAGCGCCGCAGCATGACGCCGTCTCCCAATTCGAAGAAGAGAGCCTGTCTGAGCGACTCAATGACGCGTGCCGGATTTATCCGCATACATGATGTGAAGCTCGTGATCCGATGCGTATTGTCCGTCGAAATCGAGCTGATAGCTCAGGTTGATTTCACCGGAATTCTGGCCGATGCGGTAATTGACCACACTGGGAAAAACAGCCATATCCAGATTGCCGTACGGCGTCCGATAGACCCCCTGATAGCGGCTGCCGCGCACAAAAACCATGTCCGCGCCTTTGGCCTGGCTGTTAGTCATCGTGATCGTGCCCTTGCTCAGCGTGAGCGTGATGTGGTTTTTATCTTTGACGTCGTCGGGGGACGTTTCGCTGTAGCGCAGCTTCCACGTATCGCCGTCGCCGCTCAGAAAGCCCGTCGTGAACATCCGGATCACATCGTCCGGGATGCCGTTCGTCTTACTGAAACCGGTGATCGATAGTAAAACCGTTTTACGCATGCATTCTCCTCATAGGGATTGTTGAAATTGATCGAAAAACGCCGGGCAGGACCAGGTACCGCAGGAGGAGCAGGTGTTGCCGCTGACATACAGCTGAAGCGTGATACCGTTCTGATATACAATGTGGAGTACCTGGCCCGACCGCGCGCAGCTGCCGCTGACATAGCTGGCAGAATTGAGCAGCAGACTGAGGAGCTCCTGCGCTTTTTGCGCGTTTTGAATGCGTCCGACCCCAGACAGGCTTAATTCTGCGACGTTGGATGCGGTCATGAATTCGGACAGCCTCGCAGGAATCTGTCCGGCGTTTCCGGCGGTGACGCGCTGAAAAACGCGCAGTGAACCGTCGATTCTGGCAGCCACGACCGCGTCGCCCATACCGCGAACCTGCCAAACGTTTTCTCCCTGCAGGACCGTATTGGAGCAGAGGCCCTGTCCGTTCATTTCAGAGGTGAGCATCGTGACGGTTCCGATGGCGTTCCCGAGCTGTTTTTCATTCAGGTTCCTGGGGGTGGAAAGAAGGCGATAATATTTCCCGTTATCGAGCACCATGGGGAACGAAGCTTCGGAGTTCCCAGCCCAGATATTACGGAAAGCGGGGACATTGCCGCTGCTTTCGAGCGTGACACTTCCCGCCGGCAGATCCGCCCTCGTAGATGGCTGGGGAATGGTCCCGGCGTTGCCGGCCGAAAGGTTTTCAATATGCGGCATGACGGAGAAGTCACGCTGTGGCACTGTCAGCAGTACAAGGAGAACGGCGGCCGCCGCAACCGCCGGCACGGCGACGCGCCACGTGACCCGATGTTTTTGAAGCGGCGCGGCGGCGCGCATCCGGATGCGTGTGAGTAAGTGCTCATCCGCAATGACATCGGATGCCAGTTCATTGGCGGTTTCCGGCAGGTGATTCAGTTGTTCTTCCAATGTCACGGGCGATTCACTTCCTTTCCAGCATTTGTCTGAGTTTTTCCCTTCCGCGTGTCAGGCGGCTGGAAACCGTTCCGCACGGGATACTCAGTATCTCCGCGATCTGCTCGATGGTACAGTTTTGATAGTAGAACAACAGGAGCACTTCGCGGTATTCCACCCTCAGATGTCCGATGGAGCGCATGAGGTCCAGCTTTTTCTCGGCGTCGTCGATCTCGTTCGGCGCAGGGATCAGTTCCAGCGCAGGACTGCCAAGCACCGTGCGTTTCAGCCAGCTGTTCCGCCACATATCCCGGCATCGGTTGACGGAGGATTTCAGCAGGTACTTCTGCTCGTTACCAGGGGTGATGAATACGCCGGATGTTATCAGCCGTACAAACACATCCTGCACACAGTCTTCCGCCTGTTCACGGTTGCCGAGATAGTACAGGCACATCCTCAGCATCTGAGTCGCGTAATCCCGGTACAGTCCGTCGTAATAGGACATGGGCGGACGGTTCCCCTCATAGGATTCCCGCTCATTCATATTGACGTTGTTCCCTTCCGATTTTATCCCGGTCAGATAAAAAAATTATGGTTTTCTTGGACGCAGCGGGCGCTTGCTCCCGTCCGGTTCCTGAATATAAGTATGATCGAGAACGGATTTCACATTGGCTTTGAATTCGTCGATATACCGGCGCCTCAGGACGCGCTGCTCTTCACTCTCGGCTTCTGTTAGCGGCCGTTCTCTGCCAAGGCGCGCGAGCTCATTGATGCGCGCAATTTGCTCCTGCGTCATGCCCTGTCCTCCTTCAGCAGTCTGAATCCCAGCGTCACAGGCACTGCTACCAGCGCGATGAACACAATGTACAGCAGGATCCGGCTGATATCCGTGCGGTCGATCATAAATTCAATCGCGACCGCCAGCCCGGTAACGACCGGGATGGATACGAGCGCGGCAATTGGCAGGGCGCGGTTCGAGCCAGCGGACCGCAATCTGCGAACCGCCAGAATGATCAGCGCCGTTCCGAGCAGCACCATGGAAAGGACCTGCTCCATGCGCACAAAGCTTCGGATGGTCATGTGCTGGTCATACCGCAGACTTTCCATGATGATTTGAGTGCCGCCGAACAGCAGCATCATCTTGAAAAACGTGTGGCCGGGGCGATGCTTCCTGAACGCGTCGATCAGCAGGATCACAAACAGAATCAGCGCGATGGCGCATTCAATGCGCCATGTCATCAGGAACCAGGTGTCATAGTCATCGGCGACCGCAATCCAGGGATGCGCAAACAACGATGTGACCAGACCCCGGCTCAGGCCAAATTCCTCTATATACTGCTCCGCGAAACGCTCGAATGCCGTGAAAATCATGAACGCCGGCGCAAGCGCGTCAAGATGAACGGCCGTACTCCCGCGCGTTACCCGCGCGGTGATCCACATTCCGAGACAAGCGCCGGCCAGCGCGCCATAAAGTGAGTACCCGCCGGTGTTCAGCCGTGTCATCGCCCAGAGGGGCATCACCTGTCCCAGCGTGGCGTCCATCACCCCAAAGAAGAGCCGGGACATCACCAGCCCAAGGCCAAGGCAAAGCACCGCCTCCAGCGCGGCCTCGGAAGCGGGGGCTTTTCTGTGCAGCGCAAGCAAAACCAGAATCCCCACGGCCAGCAAGGCGCCCAGCGCGACCCAAAGACCGAACTGATATACAGAGACGCCGAATACCTGGGTGATGGCAGCGTCCTCACGCAAAATGGTCATTGCCAGGCCTCCTCAGGCACCGCGGTCGCGAAATAAATAAAATCGTTGATGTCTCTTTCCTGGGCCTTATGGTTATACACTTCATTGTTGAAAATCAGGATGGAGGAATTGCCGCCGTCAAGGTTATAAGCCTGTTCACAGCCCAATTGTCCCATGAAATCCGCAAGCTCCTGAAGCGTACAACCGGTGCTGCCGGAATTGCCGCGCCCATCCGCCACGACCATCACGTAGCTCAGCCTGTCAGTCTGACCGATCGCGGCGCGTGGGTTCTTCGATGTAGAAGCGTAATTTGCGTAATCCTTCGGAATGTCAAGCACTTGGCCGTCTTTGACCAGCGCCGGTCCGAACATAAAAGCGTTGATGATCTGGTGTCCGGTGTCCTTTTCAAACGAATCAGCGCCTTCTGACTTCACAAACACATGGAAGTCGGCGTTTTCATCCGTCATCAGGATATCATATTTTTTGTTGGTTTTTGTCTGACGCACGATGCCCATGCGAATCTCATAAGAATGCAGGCTGGCGCTGCGGGTGAAGGCGGAGCCGTTCATGGCGACTACGGCGTTGTGCTCTTGCGCCATTTTCGTCACAAAACCATAGCCCTTATCACTCTTAATATTCTTCGCGTAGAAATCGGTGCGCAGCTGCGTCGGCGACGCAATGTTCACCCACGCAACACGCCAGATGACGCCGTCTTCTTCAATGGTTTCCATGCGTACGCTGATGCTTTCATCTTCATATGTATCCTCGGTGAAGCATGCGGGATTAGGCTTCATGCCGGGGGAACGGTCGATTGGCAGCTCATAGGCCGGGGCGGCGTCTTCCCATTCGTCTTCGGCATAGGCGGTATTCAGCCAGCGGAACGCTCCGCTTTCGCTGTCCAGCCGATCGGTGAATTCCCATCGGGCATCCTCCAGAATTTGCGGGGAGGAGATAGTGAAGGGCAGCAGCAGCACGAGGAGCGCGCACAGCGTCCATAAGACAATCCGGATCGTCAGTTTCATATTAACCTCCATGCCGGTACGGCAGCCGGCAGTGTTGTATGGAATGGTGCCGTGGGATTACCCATTCCCGGTCGAGCAGAATTAAAGCGTTCGCCATCAGGTGTTTTCCTGTTTGAACACCCAATTTCGCTGAATACGGTAGTTGAGAAAAAACAGCAGCAAGTCAACGATGATCTTGATCACACCGGAATTCACGCCTGTCATCGCATGCAGCGCGCTGACTGCAACGCCGGAAATCAGCATGATGGCAACGCAGAGCACGACGTACCGCCACACAGCGCCGTGGCTGTTTTTGATATCAAATACCAGGTTTTTATTCAGCACAAAATTGAGCGAGGCGGAAATCACACGAGCGATGACGGTGGCCAGCAGAATCGGTTCCTCACTCCAGCTGATTGCGCGCAGCCAGGGCGTGTTCATCTCCAATTCCGCCAGTGCGGGGATGTTTTTCATCAAATTGAACAGGATGATGTCCACCAGAAAACAGATGATGGACGCCGAGGTGAATTTGAGAAAGCTTCCAAGGATCAGCTTGTAAATCCTCCATGAATCCCGCAGAGGATGAAAGTGCGTGCCTTTGTTTTCTTCGTGATAAATCGTCTCTATGGGCACGACCGTCATCGGCACATGGTGACGCGAACACCAGATCAGCTGATTCATTTCATACTCGAAACGATCGCCGGTAATTTCCAGACAGTCTTTCAGCATCGCGCGGTTCATTCCGCGCAGACCGGTCTGCGTGTCCGGAAGATATCGTCCATACAGCAGGGCGAAAATGGCCGATGTCGTCCTGTTGCCGAACTTCGAGCGTGGGGGAACCTGCGTGGAATGACGGGAGAAATCCCGTGAACCGAGCAGTAGCTCCTTCACGTCCGGTTTCAGCTGTTCTGTCAGCCGCAAAGTGTCACTGACGGTATGCTGACCGTCCGAATCCGCCGTGATGACGCCTGAAAGCACAGTATGTTCCAGAACATAGGCAAAGCCTGTGCGCAGCGCCGCGCCTTTTCCACGGTTGACCTCGTGATGCAGCACTTTACAGCCCGGCCTGTCGTCGATATCCTCAAAAATGCGCTGGTATTCCGGTCCCGATCCGTCGTCGATCACCAACACCAGGCCATACTGCGCTGCAATCAGATCCTCAACATATGCAGTCAGCTTTTCATCCGGGTCAAGGGACGGGATCAGCACACAGCATTCACGCTTGTTCATAATGGAAATCAGTCTCCTTTACGATGATTCAGTCGTCATCAGGGTATCCAGCCAGTCGGTCAGCAGCGGCGAACAATCGATGGCATACAGTTGCTGTGCCTGTGAGATGAATTCTGCTCTGCCGACACGTTGAAATGAATAATACGCAACAAGATGTGAAAGGAAAGCGTCCAAACGACCGTCCAGCATCAGGTCCACGGCGTACAGCATCGCTGCAGCACGACCGTCCATGACGCTGCGGTATGTCGCCAGGTCTGGGAACGCATCCGCGCTCATGCCGGGTGTTACGGCGGCGTGAAGATTCTCCTGCATCGGGAGCGCTGTCCACAGGCGCCGATAGTATTGTTCCTCTTCAGCGCCATACGCGTCCTGGATATATCTCAGACGGGCCCATTGCCTGGCGGCGTGGACCAGCCATGCGTCCTGGACTTCATCAATATACATGACGCTGCCGAACCATTGGCCGGCCAGCCAATAGGCCAGCTCATGCTCGACCTGTGAATCCGCCAGTTCATCATTGATCAGAATCAGACCAGGAAATGAACAGCCAGTGTCAGGAATGGACAGGGCGACAATCCTGACCTCATCCCAGGGCAGGTGTCCATAATGACGCTCATAGATCGGCAAAATGCGTTGCGCTGCCATCAGCAGTTGTTGAGCGCGGCCTGCCCCTGCGCTGAAAGCATCGATCCGGATGTGTCCGGCACGCCCGCTGACAGAAGCGGTATTGACAGGCATTGCCAGCACGGAAACATCGTATGTACCGCGGCAAGCGCCGGCAATCACTTGCCATGCATCAGGGAAATCCGTCGTGATCTGTACGTCGGAAGCCTCCATCCCTTGTGGCGATGCGTATGGCATCAGAACGCCGGTGTCCCACGCGTCAGTATCCCGTCTGGCCAGTACAGGAAATACCTGAACCAGCCTGAGCGCGTCGGTCGAATATCCAAACAGAGACGCGCAGGTGGGCAGCTTCAATCGGAAGCGTAGAAGCACATTTGTAGATTCCTCAGGCGAGATGGATGCTCTCAGCCACAGTAATTCAGGCTGTGCGGAATCTATATGCGCCTCTGTCAAACGGTCATTGACCCAGCACCCCTCCAGGATGAGCGCCGCTTCATCAAATCCATCTGGATAGGCCGTCTGAATAAGGTCGTCCGTCGCCACAGGAGAAGTTGCCAGGGACAAATAAGCGGAAGCATGGCAGCGAAGGCAGAGACGGTCCAGTTCTTCGGTCTCATTCAGCGTGAAGGCGATCTCCTCGCTGACAGCGACCTCGCGGTCGGATTCGATCCAGCGCAAATGAAAACGATACTGGGGGAGAGGCTGATCAGGATAAACAAGCTTCGACGGCGCGGCAGCACCATCCTTTCCGCGAACAAGCAGTAACCCCGACACGATGCAGCACGCGCAAAGGAGCACGGCTGATCCAATCATCAGACCTCTTCTGCCAAAGTCAGTTGTTTTCTGGTTCTGCCGTTTCTTCGTCAGACGCATCCCTCCGTAGTATACCCAGAAACAGGCATACCGAAAAGGAGTATACCATAAAAAAATCAAAAAGGCTATTTTTTCAGAATTATTTTTTGTAAAAGTGTCAATCTTGACGAACCGCAGGGAATGGTGTACAATATCAGGCGAAGGGGGAAGGCGGTTGGACAGCCGCGGATTCTGCCGCGAGGCAGAAGATGAGGAAAGTCCGAGCATCGCAGAGCAAGGATGCCAGCTAACGGCTGGTGGAGGCGACTCCAAGGCAAGTGCAAC
>CAMNEH010000017.1 GCA_946536315.1 uncultured Clostridia bacterium | reverse complement strand
CGGAATCCCAGCGTCCGCCGATTGATTCGGCGGATGAGGCCGCAGGCCGAACCCGTAGGGCGATGGGATGGGAGTGCTGAAAAGGACATGGCGAGGGGAGTACAGAGGGGGAACACCCTCTGTTGAAATCCGCAGCGGCGGCATGTACGCCGCGAGGACAAACGGCGTAGCCGTTTGCACCTTACACCCTTGCCGCCCGGGAGTCCCGAAGGGACGACAGGCAAGGGTGCTGGGGGGTTCCGTAGGGGGGACGCAAGTCCCCCTTGCGGTGACGGCTCAGTCGTACATCAGGTATCGCTTCGTTTGATCCGCGAAATTGCGCAGGGCGGGCAGGGCATCGGCGATCAGCGACCTCGCGTCCATCTCGCGCGTGCGGAAACGGTCGGTGCCGAGCAGGCGATCCACGGCGTACGGCTGGTCGGGCGCCCACCGGATGAAGTTGAACTGCTCCGGCCAGAGCCGCCAGACGGTCTCCATCAGGCAGAGCCCGTCGAGCGCGGCGTCGCACGCCTCCCGGTCGGTGATATGCATCTGCACGCCATGGCACAGCTGGCCCTGGTGCTTGGAAAAGGTCGGGCAGAAGGCGGTGGGCCGGAAGCGCAGGCCGGGCAGGCTGAGCGCGTTCATCTCCCGCGCGAGCAGCTGCCCGTCGATGAACGGCGCGCCGATCACCTGGAAGGGGAGCGTCGTGCCGCGGCCCTCGCTCACGTTGCTGCCCTCAAAGATGCAGGTGCCGATATAGCACAGCGCGCTGTCCAGCGTCGGGCAGTTCGGCGAGGGCGCGACCCAGGGCAGGTCAGTATCGTCCAGCAGCAGCTTCCGGCGCCAGCCGGTGAGCGGGACCACGGTCAGCGGCAGGTCCAGGCGCAGGTAATCCTTCACGTACAGTGCGTACTCGCCGATGGTCAGGCCGTACTGGGTCGGCAGGGCGTAGTCGCCCACAAAGGACGAGAACCGCGTGTCCAGGACGGTGCCGCAGACCTTGACGCCGCCGAGGGGATTGACACGGTCCAGCACCACCATCGCCTTGCCCGCGCGCGCGCAGGCCTCCATGGCGTAGGCGAGCGAATACAGATAGGTATAGAACCGCGCGCCGACGTCCTGGATATCGAACACGAGCACGTCGAAGGCGTCGAGCATCTCGTCACTGAAATGGCTGTTGTCGCCGTAGGCGCTGTAGACGGTGATGCCGGTCAGCGGGTCGACGGCGGTATCCACCTTTGCTCCCGCCTGCGCGTCGCCGCGGATGCCGTGCTCCACGGCAAAAAGCGCGGTGAGCTGATACCGCCGGTGAATCAGGTCGATGGTGCTGTTCAGCTGGTGGTCGATGCCGGTCGGGTTAGTCATCAGGCCGACGCGGCGGCCCTTGAGCTGCGCGTCCGCCAGGTCGAGCCGATCGGCGCCGCTGAGCACACGGATTCCGGACATGAGGAGACCTCCTTGTCAGTCAAAGCCGGCGGGATAGGCGGAGGGCATGAACAGCTCGCGATAGAGCCGCACGGCGTAGCGGTCCGTCATCCCGGAGACAAAATCGGCCACCGCCCGCTCCTGGCCCTCCAGATAGGCGATTTCGATGTATTCCATGGGCATCTGCCCGATGTTGCCGCTGAAGTATTCGAACAGCTGGGTCAGCAGGCGGTCGCACTTGGCTTCCTCGCTGCTGCGCCACTTGTCGCGGTAGACGCGCTCGAACATGAAGCTTCTGAGCTCGTCGGTGGCGCCCTGGATGAGCGGGCTCATGCGCAGGCCGGGCTGGTCCGCGCTCTCGCGCACGATATCGCGGATCATGGTTTCGATGCGTTCGCCGTGCGTGCGCCCCAGGGTCTTGAGCACGCTGAGCGGCAGATCGTCCGCCTGCAGGATGCCCGCGCGCAGGGCGTCGTCGATGTCATGGTTGATGTAGGCGACGCGGTCTGCCCGGGCGACGCATTCGCCCTCGAGCGTCTGGGGCGCGGTCGGGCCGCTGTGGTGCGCGATGCCGTCGCGCACCTCCCAGGTCAGGTTCAGCCCTTTCCCGCTGTTTTCCAGCTTCTCGACCACGCGCAGGCTCTGCTCGTTGTGGCGGAAGCCGCCGGCGCAGAGGTGGTCCAGCGTGCGCTCGCCGATGTGGCCGAACGGCGTGTGCCCCAGGTCGTGGCCCAGGGCGATGGCCTCGGTCAGGTCCTCGTTCAGGCGCAGCGCGCGGGCGATGGTGCGCGCCACCTGCTGCACCTCCAGCGTGTGCGTCAGGCGCGTGCGGTAGTGGTCGCCCTCCGGCGCGATGAACACCTGCGTTTTGAACTTCAGGCGGCGAAAGCTCTTGGAATGCAGGATCCGGTCCCGGTCGCGCTGGTATTCCGTACGCAGGTCGTCCGGGGTCACGGGCGCTTCCCGTCCGCGGGTGCGCGCGCTCCGGGCGGCGTACGGAGACAGGCGTTCGTCTTCCCAGCGCTCGATGGTTTCACGTACCGTCATAGGGCCACTCCCTTCGCCTCAGCGCAGCTGGTTGAAGCCTTCGCCCAGGGTCTCGTGCGTGTCGGTGATGATGAGGAACGCGGCAGGGTCCTCCTCCTTCAGGATGCGCTTGACGCGCGGGATTTCACGGCTGCCGACCACGCAAAGGATCATCTGCCGCTTGACCCCGGAATAGGCGCCCGTGGCGTCCAGCAGGGTCGCCCCGCGCTCCAGCTCGCGCATGATCCGGTCGGTGACGGCGGACACCGCGCTGGTGACGATAAAGCAGGCCTTGGCGCTGCCCCAGCCGGACAGCATGATGTCCATGATGCGGGCGCAGATGAAAATATTGCACAGCGCGTACAGCGCGGCGCGGGCGCTCATGGTGAACCATGCGGCCAGGACCACGCAGCCATCCAGCGCGGTCAGAAACACGCCGACCTTGACGGATGGAAACCGCCGGTGCAGCATCTGCGCGATCATATCCGTGCCGCCGGTGGTGGCGTTGCCGCTCATGATGATCGCGAGTCCGATGCCCAGCAGGACCGCGCCAAACAGCGTCGCCATCAGGTAATCGTCGGTGACGCAGGGCAGGGGCAGGACGTCGATCAGGACGGAAAACAGCGCGGTCGCCACGGCGGAGCGGAAGGCGAACTGCGCGCTGACCGCTCGCCAGCCGATTAGGAACAGCGGCACGCACAACAGCAGGCTGGTCGTGCCGACCGGCCAGCCGAACAGGTAATTCAGGATGATCGCCACGCCCGTCAGTCCGCCGGGGGCGATGTTGTGCGGTGTCATGAACATCGGGTAGGCGCTGGCGGCGATGAGGCAGCCAAAGACGATGTTCAGCCAGGAGGTCAGCGTTTCATTGGCGCGAATGGCGCGAAGCAGTTTCATTTTGGCTCCGGGAATCATATGTCGATGCCGGGCAGCAGGGCGACGGTCCGGTGATATACCGCGCCGAGGCTTTGCATCAGCCCGATCTGGGGGTTGTTGCGGCGGAAGATGTGCGCGTACATGCCGCTCATGCCGCGCTCACGCAGGATGGCGGCGCTCTGCCAGATCAGCTGGCGAGCCATGCCCTGGTGACGGAATTCTGACCGGGTGTATACCTGCAGCAGGGACGCGTTCATGCCGGTGCCGGCGGTCAGCAGCTCGGACACGGGGCGGCCCTCGCGGTAGAAGCCGAGGGCGAGGAAGCCCGGCTGGTCGCGCCACAGCGTCAGCTGATCTCGGGTGATCGGCGAGATCCGCATCTCATTGATGCGCTTCAGGAAGGCCTCCTGCTGGCGGTCGTTGTCCAGCGGCACCGATGCGTACATGACGCCCATCGGCGTCTGCGCGGGCAGGGTATAGGGCAGCGCGAAATAGAACAGGTCCTCGGCGTCGTCCATCTGAAAGCCACAGCGCTGGTAGAAGGACTGCATTTCCGCGTCGGTGGCGTCCAGCTGGGTGTACAGCCGGGCCTTCGTGCCCGGATAGCGCTGCTTGATGACCTCCGCGCGCGCGGACAGCGCCCCGAACAGCAGGTACCTGGCGGAGGGCTGGGCGGTGAGCTCCATGTAAATGCTCAGCGGCTGGGCGGGATACAGCTCCCGCGATGCGAACGGGATCAGGTATCCGCTGCCCAGCTGGACCTGCTGGTCGTTCATGACGAAAAACGTATCCTCCGCGGGAATGCCGCGGTAGGCCGATTGAGGATGTGTGATGCGCATATGTTGATCCTTGTCAGACTATACTAAGTGCCTGGGTGTCAGGTCGTACACGACCCGGGTGACCTGCGGGCATTCATGGCAGATCTGCTCCACCACGTTTTCTAATAGATCGTAGGGGACACGCGACGCGCGGGAAATCCCGGTGTCGGAGACGGTGTCGGCGCGCAGGCTGACGATATAGCCCGCGCCGTCGGGGATCAGCGAGGCGAAGTAGGCGTTCAGCCGCCGGTGCTGGTTGTTTTCAGCCAGCGTGCGGCGATAGATGCGGTCCGCGCAGCCCAGCAGCGCCAGCCGCTCGGCCGTGACCTCGCCGGAAATATTCAGCGCGAGCCCGGTCGCGGGAATGGCCTGGCGGTACAGGATATCCTCCGGCATGCCGAGGAAACGGCCGATCTGCCGCACCTCCAGCATGAACAGGTCCTTGAGCGGCTCCACGCAGAGCACGCCGGCGCGGATGCCGGCGACCTCCTCGCCCTCGGTCAGGCGCTCGATAAAGCTGCGCCCGCGGATGATCGCGTTGAGCTGCGGCAGCGAGCGCTGCACGTCGCGGCGGATGACCGTCAGCATGGATTCCACCGTGCGGCGCTTGTCCATGGTGTCCCGGACGCCCTTCAGCGCGGCCAGAAACCGCTCGCGGCAGTCTTCGCGCCGGATGGTCAGCCCCGTGCGGCTGGTAAAATACTCAAAAAACTGGTGCTCCTGGTCATCCTGCGTGAGCCCGGTATCCACAAAAATGCAGGTCAGGCGCTCGCCGAGCGCGCGCGCGGCCAGCAGCGCCGCCACATTGGAATACAGGCCACCGGTCAGGAGACAGACGGCGTTGCCGTCGCCCGCCGCGCGGCGGATCTCGTCGGTCGACTCGCGCACGAAGGCTTCGTCGTCCCACCATGGCGTGCAGCCGCATACGCTCAGCGCGAAATTCTTGAGCAGGCGGGTCGAGTCCGGGTCGTGCGCCTCCGCCTCGATCTGCAGGCCGAAGCGCCTGGACGCGCCGTTGGAAAAAGCGATGGGCATCCGCGCGTCTCCCAGCGCGGCGATGATCTGCGCGTCCCTGGGCAGCCGCATGGGGGTCAGCCCCTTGATCAGGCGCTGGCCGGAGGTCAGGCCGTCCAGCAGCGGGCATTCGGAGTAGTCGATCTCATCGAGCGCGTTCATGGGCGTGTACACGCCGTTTTCCCCGCCCATCGCGGCGTTCAGGGCCGGGGCCGTCGCGCCGAGCGCCAGGACGGGCCCGGGAAACGCGAGAACCGCGGGGGAGAGCGACATGGGCGGCGTATCAGAGGCCGCGCAGAGCAGCAGGCCGCGGGGATCCTCCTGCGCGAGCCGCTCCCCGCTGATATCGGCGGGAACGATGCGGCAGCAGACGCGCTCCGCGCGCAGCTTGCGCACCGCGATTCGCGCGGCCAGGTGGTCATAATCCAGGATCAGCAAAAGGTCTCGCACGGTGTCCCTCCGTATTTGTTAATGATCGGCGGCCAGCCGGGCGGCGTCCGGCGTGGCGGGCAGATGGGCGCGGGCGTCCCAGCACAGCTTCAGGTAGCCCATGTAGATCTCGTAGGGTACATGGAGCGAGGTGATCAGCCGCGCGTGCTCGGGCCCGACGTAGCGGATATGCCAGGGCTCGGCCTTATATCCGGTGATCTTCTGCCATTCCGCACGGTAGCGGATAATGAAGCCGAACTCGGCGCAGTGCGCCTCCAGCCACTGTCCCTCCGCGGTGTCGGCAAAAATCGCGTTCAGGCGGTAGTTGATGGACGCGCTGGAGACGTCGACGGCCAGACCCAGCTGATGCTCGGATTTGCCGGGCGGTGCGCTGGTCAGCTCAGCGGTCGCGCGGCCTTTCTGCGCGACCTTGCGCGCATGGATGGACTTCTGCGTGCCGTAGGAGCGGTAGCCGGAGACGACGCCGAGGGAAATGCCGTCCGACTCCGCCGCCGCAAACAGCCGGGTGAGCGCCTCGGCGGCGTCAGGGACCATCTGCTGCGTGGACACGCCGGGCTTATGCGGCACTTCGAGCGGTACGAGCGGGGGAATATAGTCCCAGGGCAGCGGCTCCTCCTTGTTGACCAGCACGGTCAGCGGATCGATGGCCGGGTCGCTGCGCATGGGCACATCCGGCGCGGGGTCGGCCGAGAACAGTTCCATCGCGGTCGGCAGCGCTTCGCACAGGGCGCTCGCGCAGCAACTCAGGATGGTGACGGCGCAGAGGAACAGAATGCAGACTCGCTTCATTTTCGGAGGCCTTTCGGATAGTGATTTTTGATGATGCCCTGGGTGAGCTTGCCCCAGCCCAGCGCCGCGTCCCCGGTGCAGACCTGGCACCAGCCGGACGCGTCGGCGGAAGAGGGGAGGGCCTCGCCGTGCAGAAAGCGCCGCGTCTCCTCCTCCGTGAGCGACAGGCGCAGGCGGGAGGGGATCGCGTGAGAAAGCGCGTGGTCCGGCAGCAGCGTGGACCGCTGCGCGCGCGTGAGCTTCAGCCCGGGGCGGAGTACGCGCATGCCGCGCAGGTCCGGGCAGCGCGGCGGCACCTGCCAGATGCCGTCCCCGAATGCGGCGTCGGCCGTGAGAGGCGTCGCCAGCAGCCCGGCGAGCAGCGCTTCGGCCGCCTTGCGGGCGGCGCGGTCCGGCGCAGGCAGTCCGCCATGGTCGGCCGGCGCGGCGGGAGCGCCTTCTCCCCGCCGCCTCAGCAGGGCGACGAAATGCCCCTCGCCGCGCACCCGGTGCGGCCACAGGCGCAGCGTGCCGTCCGGCGCGGGGCCGACGCCCGGAAGGGTGAAGGGGACGGGCTCGAAAGCGGGCTGCCGCTGCAGGAACGCCTCGACCTGCGCTTCGTTTTCCAGCCGGTTAAAGGTACAGGTGCTGTAGCACAGCCGGCCGCCGGGGCGCACCAGCTGCGCCGCGGCATCGAGGATCGCCTGCTGGCGGCGCGCGCAGCCCGCGGGCGTGTCAGGCGTCCATTCCTGCGCCGCTTCGGGATGACGGCGGAACATCCCCTCGCCGGAGCACGGCGCGTCGACCAGCACCGCGTCGAACAGGTCCGGCCACTTCGTGGCCAGGCGTTCGGGGGCTTCGTTCAGCACCACCACATTCCGGCAGCCCAGCCGCTCCGCGTTGGCTGAAAGCGTTCTGGCGCGGTCGGGGACGATTTCGTTGGCAATGACGGTGGCGCTCGGCGCGAGCTGCGCCAGGGCGGTGGCTTTGCCGCCGGGGGCGGCGCACAGGTCCAGCACCAGCTCGCCGGGCTGCGGAGCCAGCACGCGCGGCGGCGCAGCGGCGCTCGGCTCCTGCAGGTAATACGCGCCGGCCTCGTGCAGGGGGGCTTTGCCGGCCTCGCTGTCGGACGTCAGGTACAGCATCCCCGGATACCAGGGCACCTCGTCCAGCGTGTCCGGCAGCGGTCCGGACGGGATGGCGGGGGTCAGGCGCAGGCCGCGCACCGGCGGCCCGTTCAGCGCGTCGAGCAGCGCGGGCGTTTCGTCACCCAGCAGCGCCCGCAGGCTTTCGATCAGCGCCTGGGGGATCATGAACGGGTGTCCTGATCGGGCTGACGCGGGTACACAGGGGCGCGGAAGGCCGTCGCCTTGCTGATCACCGGCGCCAGGCCGTCTGCCGGCGCGTCAGCGTCGGACGCCTGCCTGCGCTGGGCGTCGCGCTGGCGTCGGGCGGAACGGTAGCGGTCGCTGCGCCGGTGGCGCACAGGCGTCGCTTCCCCGCCCGCGGCGACGGCAGCAAAGCGCTCGTCCAGGCTGAGCTCCTCCAGCGCCGCAGCGGACTGCAGCGCGTCGTAATGGCTGAGCACCGCGTCGGGCACCGGCGCGTCACTGAGCGGCTGCGCCACGGCCCCGATCTCGGCGTTGTCCTTGTTATAGCCCCGGCGGAAGCGGCGCATCTGCCGTTCCTCATGGCTGAGCAGGGCCGCGGAGCGGCGCAGGTCGCTGCGCCAGCTGAGGTCCGGCCGCCAGCGCGCGATCCACACGATGTAATCGATCAGCGTGCCGATGACGATGACCGGGATGATGGCCGTCAGCCAGTGGCGGGCGAGCCAGCTGTCAAGCAGCGTCCCGTCGGCCAGCCGCAGCAGCGCTGCCCGCATCCAGCCGAACATGCCCTGAAACAGGTATCTCGCAAATGTGTTCATTCAGCGGCCTCCGCGGTCGGCGCAGGCGAAAGCTCCGGAGTAGGCGTCACTGCCGGCTCCTCCGGGGCGGCCTCGCCGTCCGCCTGGTGATCGTCGGACTCCGGCGACGGGGTGGGCGCGCGCCGGAGCTCGTCCTCTGAGCGGATTTCCGCCGTCACAGTGACGGAGGAGACGCTCATGTATTTGGCGTCGGTCGGCCTGAGCAGGGACACGGTGAACGCCTGGGACTCGGTCAGCCCGTCGATGCTCGCGGGCGAAGCGGCATGCAGGCTGACGATGTCCGCAGCGTCCGAGGTTTCGCTGAACGCGACGCGGACCTGTGAGGGATCGACGTCGACGCTCACCAGCCTGTAGCCGTCGGCGGGCTCGCCCGTGAACAGGGAATCCACGTCGACCGGCAGGCTGATCAGCTCGTAGATGGTCTGCTCCACGGTGATGGTGTCGATCTGGATGCCGCTGTTCAGCGGTGAAACGGAGATGTGATCCTGGGGGATCTCGTTTTCCTGCCGGTCCTCCAGGCGGAAGGGCATGGCGGTGCGCTCGGTGCCGACATAGTAGGCGAGCTCGGACATATCATAGGGAACGACGCACCGGGCGACATTGTCGACCAGCGATTTGGGACCGGCGATCTCGACATAGATCGGGTCGGCGGTCGCCGCGGCGGCGTAAAGCCCGTCCGGCAGCTTGCCGGTGGCGGCGATGCGGACGGGAATCCGGCTGCGCGTGACATATTCCTCTACTTCCACCTCGATCGCGCTCACGGACAGGTCCGTGACCGTGCCGTAGGTGGACGTACTGGTGGTGAGCACCTGCAGCGTCTGCCGGCCGGTGCCGCGCACACGGCTCAGGTCCACGCGCGCGTTGAAGTTGGACGCCTGCACGGTGTCATAGACGCGCTGCGGCACATCCGCGCGGAGACGCACGCCGCTCAGCTCGTTCGTGTCCAGCCCGGATACGACGATATACCCGTTCCTCATCATCGTTTCCTCGTTCAGCACGCTGATGGTGACGTCGGTAAACACCTTGCTGCGCAGGAGCGTGCCGTCCTGCATGATCAGCCCGCTCCACAGCGCGATGGCGAAGATCAGGCAGCCCAGCTTCCAGCCCCAGTTGTGCGTAATGGCGCTGAGCATGCGCCGGAAAAAGGAGGGCCTGGCTTTTTTCGGTTCGTTGATCTCAGGATTCGACATGCCGCGCTTCTCCTTTCCGGAAGGTCCGCCTAAGCCACGTCCTGAAGCCGTTGGGCTGCTCGTGATACAGCGCGGTCAGGGCGTTGGAGATGCCCTCGGCGTCCAGCCTGCGCACCATGTGCCCGTTTTTGGTCAGGGAAACGATGCCCGTTTCTTCTGAAACGATCAGGGTCACGGCATCGGAGGCCTCGCTGATGCCCAGCGCGGCGCGGTGGCGCGTGCCCAGGTCACGGCTCAGGGCGTTGGACTCGCTCAGAGTCAGCACGCACGCCGCCGCCACGATCCGCTGTCCGCGGATGATCACGGCCCCGTCGTGCAGCGGGGTATTCGGCTCGAAAATGTTCTCCAGCAGCGGCGAGGAGATGGCCGCGTCCAGGGCGGTGCCGGTCTCGATCACATCCTTGAGGCCGGTCTTCTGTTCAAACACGATCAGCGCGCCGACGCGGCGCTTGCTCAGCCGCAGGCAGCACTGGGTGATCTCGTTCACGATGCGCTGGTTTTCAGAAACGGAGGCAGCCGTGTGCTCAAAGCCCGCGCCGCGGCCGAGCTGCTCCAGCGCCTTGCGCAGCTCGGGCTGGAAGATGATGACCAGGAGCAGCGCGCCGTTATTGAGCACGGAACGCATCAGCCAGTTCAGGGAGGTGAGGCCCAGCAGCTCGCTGATATAACTGATGACCAGCAGCACAGCCAGACCCTTGAGCACCTGGATGGCCCGGGTCTGCTTGGTCAGCATGACCAGCTGATACAGCAGCAGCGTCATGATGATGATGTCCAGCACATCAGCCAGGTTGGGCTGATGGGTCAGGTTCCAGAAGAACATTTCAATGTTGCTGATCAAGGTTTGCATATGACACCTTCTGTGTTCTGATCGTCATTGCTGCCGCGCCACGGCGCGCCCGCAAGGCGGCATCATCTCATTATAACCGATTTTCAGGCAGGAATAAAGGGGCGAAAAAGATTTAATATTTCCAGACCGTTTCCAGGTACTCCATGCGTTTGATCAGCCAGCTGTTCAGGTATTCTACATTGGCCTGGTAGGTCGTGCCGGTATTGACGGGCGCGGTGCCGGTCAGCACGGGCCAGCGCGTAAAATTCATCGCCGCGGACGCCTGCAGCGTGGGCAGCCGATCGAGTAGCGGCACGGTCTGGCCGTCGGGTTCCAGCCCTGTCAGGGCGCGCAGGTAGGGGACCATCTCCTCGTAGTACATGCTGACCGCGCGCTCGTAAAACACGCTGTGCTTGTACAGCGAGGGCAGCCAGCCCGTGCCGGCGCTGGCCAGCATCCGTTTGGGGCTGGCGATGTGGCTGTTGGACGCGTCGTCGCACCAGTCGCCCATGCTCAGGTCAAAGTCCCACGAGGGCCCGAAGTAAATGAGCCCGCCCTCCGCGTCAGAGGGCTTGACGATGTACTGGCTGGAGCGGTTGACGTCGTAGTTTTTGAATACCTCCTCCAGCAGGTACTCGCGCACCATGGAATCCAGGTCGGCCATTTCTGTGAAATGCCTGCCGGTGCTGGGGTCGCGGCCGTCCTTGCTGTAAATGGCGTCCTCCAGCTGCTGCATGAGCGTGGAGATATAGGCGGCCTGCTTTTCCGACATGTATTCGGGCGACTTGACCAGATAGCAGATGCCTCGCCGGGTGACGAAGCCGTTCGGCGTCTCGGGGTAGTGGAACGCCTTTTCCAGCACGATCAGGTAGCCGCCGGTGATATCCTCCGGATCGTTCGGGATTTTGAAGCCCTTGGCGGTCGATTTTTTGGCCGTGCTTGAGCCAAAGCGCGGGTAGCTGTCCAGCGGCGCGTCGTTGAGCGCTTCGGTGGCGGCCTCCAGGTCGCGGACGCTGATGCGGTTCTTGTCGATCTCCACCTTCTGGCACAGCTCGTAGGTGCCCAGGTACTGCCCGTTGATGTACAGGTCCACGAACTGATCGCCGTTCGGGTAGCGCTCGCCGAGCCGCTGCGCCGCCTCGTACAGCACGGAGTTGCGGACCATGGCGTGGTCCTTGTGGTTGGCTAAGAGCAGCCAGCGCTTGGCCGGCGGCATGCCGAACAGGGACACGCGGCCGGTAAACTTGATCTGGTACGGGCGCTTGGGCTGGACGAAGGTGGAATTGCCGCGCCCCTTGATATGCTCCAGCGGCTGGCTGAGCTGCAGCGCGCCATCGGCGTCGAAGAGCCGGAAGGTCCCTTCCTCCTTGTTGTGCTTGTTGGCATGCAGATAGGTCAGCGCCCCGGAGGCGGTGGTCAGAAAAATGGAGGGCAGCTGCGCGGACTGCAGGACGCTCAGCGTATAGGTGGTCCGCCCGTACTTCAGCTGGTGACGGCCGCCCAGCTCCCCGGGCGTCCAGACATCGCCGGAATGGTAGACCGTCCCGTCGATGGTCACATTCCCGACGGACGCGCCGCAGATGAGGGTCATGTGGGATGTATCGAAGCCGGCGGGCAGAAAGAAGGTGACGTTGCTGCCAAACTCCCACAGCCCGATCGACTGGCGGGCGTCGCCTTCCCCGTTTTCCAGCCAGATGTCAGGATAGACGGTCTTGGCTGCCCGGGCGGGAGGCGCAAAGAGCAGCAGCGCGGCGAACAGCAGCGCCGCGGCGAGCAGCGTCCCCCTTCGTTCAGACGTGAAAGCCCTGATGTTCAAGATATTCCTTCTCCTTTTCGGTCAGTTGGGCCGCCTGCAGGAGCTCGGGCCGCTTGCGGGCCGTTTCCAGCAGCGCCTGCTCGCGCCGCCACTGGGCGATGGCGCGATGGTTGCCATTGAGCAGCACTTCGGGGACCTCCTCGCCCTCAAACACCCGCGGCCGCGTATACTGCGGGTATTCGAGCAGCCCGGACGCGGAGAAGCTCTCGTCGGCCGCGCTCTCGGCGGACCCGAGCACGCCGGGGATCAGGCGCGCGACCGCGTCGGTGAGCACGAGCGCGGGAAGCTCCCCGCCGGTCAGGATATAGTCACCGATGGAGATTTCCCGGTCAATATAGTGGTCGAGCGCGCGCTGGTCCACGCCTTCATAATGCCCGCACAGCAGCACCAGCTCCGGCGCTTCGGCGAGCTTGGCGGCCAGCGCCTGGCTGAACCGCTCGCCCTTGGGGCCCATGTAGACGCGCAGCCCGTGAAAATCGGGACCGCAGACGGCTTTCATGGCGTCGGCGATGGGCTGGGCGGTCATCAGCATGCCCTGCCCGCCGCCGAAGGGGTAGTCGTCCGTATTGCGGTGCTTTTCCGCCGAGTACGCGCGGATGTCCACCGCCCGGGCGTCGATCAGCCCCGCCTGTCGGGCGCGGCCCAAAATGCTGCAGGACAGCACCTGCTCGCACATCTCAGGGAAAATGGTCAGTATGGTGATCTTCATGGCGTCAGTCCACCAACGCGACCTCGCGCAGGCGCTCGCTGTTCAGGACGATCTCGCGGCGCTCGACGTCCACCCGCACCAGTACGCGCTTGAGCACGGGCACCAGCATCTCGCCCCGGCCGGTACGGATGACGAACACGTCGTTCGGGCCGGGCTGCATCACGTCCGTGACTTCGCCCAGCGCTTCGCCGGCGTCCGTACGCACCTGACAGCCGATCAGGTCGCAGATGAACCACTCGTCCTCCTTCAGCGGCCGCGCGTGCGCGCGGTCCACGTACAGGGTCAGGCCGCGCTGCTTTTCAGCGTCGTCGCGGCTCGCCGCGCCGTCCAGCCGGAGGTAGACGAAGTCCTCCCGCACGCTCACGGCCTCGACCGCCGCGCGGCGATATCCCGCGCCATCCGCCAGCCAGACTTCTTTGAGCGCATGAAAGCGCTCCGGCGTGTCCGTCTCCGGCCGGACCTTGACCAGGCCCTGAATGCCCTGCGGGCGCAGCACTTCTCCGATTTCAATGTAAGGGTTCAGCATATTTTCTCCAGCAGATGTACGAAAAACGGGCGGAGTGATTGACCCGCCCGTCAGACATTGTCAGGCTGACAGTGAATGGTATTACTGAATTTCGACAAAAACCGGCTTGTCAGAACGCGATGCAGCCGCTTTGACAACCGTGCGAATGGCTTTGGCGATGCGGCCCTGCTTGCCGATGACCTTGCCCATATCCTCCGGGGCAACGTTCAGCTCGATGATCATGGCTTCAGGACCTTCGGTCTCGGTGACGACCACCTGGTCCGGCTGGTCGACGAGAGACCTGGCCAAATATTCCACCAGCTCGCGCATAAATTACTTTTCGAGCACGCCGCTGCGCTTGAGCAGGCTGCGCGCTGATTCTGTGGGCTGTGCGCCTTTCTGCATCCAATCCAGCGCCTTTTCCTTGTCGATCTTAATCAGGGACGGCTTCTTCATCGGATCGTAATAGCCGATTTCATCGATGAAACGGCCGTCGCGGGGCGCGCGCTCGTCAGCCACGACGACGCGGTAGAAGGGGTTCTTTTTCATGCCCATTCTCTTGAGACGAATCTTAACCATTGATGTTTCCTCCTTGATCTTCGTTTGATCATACGCTTTATACAGTAAATCATTCACAGGAAGGGCTTTCCCGAAAAATGACTGACCGACGGTTGAAAAGGGGCGTTACTTGCCCATGTTGCGCAGCTGCCGGAGCGCGCCGCGCTTGTTGCCCATCATGGATTTGACCATCTGGCGGGCCTGATCGTACTGGCGGATCAGCTGATTGACATCCTGCACCGTGACACCCGCGCCGGCCGCGATCCGCCGCCTGCGGGAGGCGTTGAGGACCTCGGGATGATGGCGTTCCTGCGGCGTCATGGAGCGGATGATCGCCTCGGGCTTTTTCATGACGTCGTCGCTGATCTCCATATCCTTGAGCTTGGCGCCGACGCCGGGCAGCATACCCAGCACGCTCTGGAGGGAGCCCATTTTCTTCATGCTCTGCATCTGCTCCAGGTAGTCCTCCAGGTCCAGGTCGGTGGGCGCCTTTTTGCGCGCCTTCTGCTGCTTATCGGCCTGCTGCTGCTCGTAGGCCTCGGTCGCCTTTTCGATCAGCGTCAGCATATCGCCCATGCCGAGGATACGCGAGGCCATGCGCTCGGGGTGGAAGGGCTCGATGTCAGTGAGCTTTTCGCCGGTGCCGGCGAACTTGATGGGCTTCCCGGTGACCGCGCGCACCGACAGCGCCGCGCCGCCGCGGGTATCGCCGTCCAGCTTGGTGACGATGACGCCGTCGATATTGAGCAGGTCGTTGAACGCCTTGGCGACGTTCACCGCGTCCTGGCCGGTCATGGCGTCCACCACCAGCAGGATTTCCTGCGGCCGGACCGCGTCCTTCATGCGCTTCAGCTCATCCATCAGCGCTTGGTCCACGTGCAGGCGGCCGGCGGTATCGATGATCAGCACGTCCTGGCCGTAATAGCGGGCGTATTCGACCGCTTCACGGGCGGTCTTGACGGGGTCCTGGGTCCCCTTTTCAAACACGGGGATGCCGGCCTGCTGACCGACCACCTGCAACTGCTGGATAGCGGCGGGGCGGTAAATGTCGCAGGCCGCGAGCAGCGGCTTTTTACCCTGCTTGGTCAGGTACTTGGCCAGCTTCCCGGCCATGGTCGTCTTACCGGCGCCCTGCAGGCCGCAGAGCATATAGATCGTCGGAACGCTGGGCGACCACGTCAGCTTGGCGACGGAGCTGCCCATCAGCTGCGTCAGCTCCTCGTTGACGATCTTGATGACCTGCTGACCGGCGTTCAGCGTGGAGAGGACCTCGGTGCCGATGCAGCGCTCGCTGACCTTTTTGGTAAAGTCCTTGACGACCGTATAGTTGACGTCCGCTTCCAGCAGGGCCATGCGCACCTCGCGCATCGCTTCCTTGATGTTCTGCTCGTTCAGCTTGCCCTTGCCGGATAGCTTCCTGAACGCGTTCTGAAGTTTTTCGGTCAGGCCTTCAAACGCCATGATGGCTGTTCCTCCTCTTGTATCAGTGACGTGAGCCGCGCGGTCAGCGGGGTTCTGACTTCGTCGTCCACGCAGGCTCCGGCCAGGCGCAGGCATTCGTTCAGCGCGTCGAGCCGGCGGCTGTTTTGCTCAACCAGGCCCATCCTGCGCTCATAGCCTTCCAGCTTGCGCAGCGTCCGGCTGACCATATCGTGCACGGCCTGGCGGCTGATGCCCTGATCGTCCGCGATTTCCTGAAGGGAAAGGTCTTCGTTGAAGTACAGGTCCATCACGGTGCGCTGCGGCGCCGTCAGCAGCGCGCCGTAGCAGCTCAGGAGCATTGAGCCCTCCACATGCCTTTCCACAGGCTCCGTCCCGATCGCCTCCCTGTCGCCTCACGACTCGTCTGCTGGTGTCGAGTAAAAATACTTGACAGGGGTCTATTATACATATAATCTTCAGGATGTCAAGTAAAAATTGCGGGCAGCTCGGCTTCCGTCACGTGGATCAGCAGCGTTTTGTGATGCGTGAAGGTGACGAAGCCGGGGGCTGTGCCGCCGGGCTTTTTGACATATTTCCGGAAGGTATAATCCACGGGTACGCCGACGCCGTGCGCTTTGGAATACCAGGCGGCGACGCGGGCGGCGTCCATCAGGGCTTCCTGGGTGGGCGGCTGGCCGTTCAGGCACAGGATGACGTGCGCGCCTGGCATGTCCTTGGCGTGCAGCCAGAGGTCGCCGCCGTCCGCGCCCTTGGTCAGACGTTCGTTCTGCACGCTGTTTTTGCCGGCGAGGATCAGGTGGCCGTCGCTGCTGAGAAAGCGCATCGGCGCGCTGACGACCTTTTTTTTGCGTTTGGCGGAGGGGACGGGCTTCAGGCAGCCCTGCGCCTCGAGGGCCTGGCGCACGTCGCTCAGGTCGTCGGGCGTCTCGCACTGCTCCAGGTCGAACAGGGCGTTTTCGAGCAGCTCGATTTCCTTCAGGCACAGCTCCTTCTGCTCGGCGGTGGTCTTGCGGGAGGCCAGCGCCTTGCGGTAGCGCTTGAAGTAGCGCTGCGCGTTCTGCACGGGGGACAGGCGCTCGTCCAGCGGGATGCTGACCGGCGCGTTGTCCTCATCGTAGAAATTGGGCAGGCGCACCTCGCGCATGCCCTTGGCCACCAGGTGCTGCTGGGCGCTCAGCAGCTCGCCGTACAGGCGGCATTTGTCCGCGTCGGCCGCCTCGCGCAGCGCGTCCTCCAGCAGCGTCAGTTTTTTCTCGTCGCGCTCCAGCATGGTTTTCAGGGTACGGCGGAGCGAGGCGCTCTTCTGCTGCATCCGGTCCGTACGGTCGCGCAGGCTGTAGAAGCGCGTCATTGCCTCGTGCAGGGAGGGGCACGCCTCCTGCCGCTCGGAGGGGAAGCTCAGGTAGGGAAAGGGAAAAAAATCCGTCCGCCGGCCCTGTTCGTCGATCAGCAGCTGAGGCGGGGAAAGCGTCATGATCCGTCCGGCAAAATCACAGGCCTTGACCGCGATCTCCATCGGATCGACATCCGCCGCCGAGGCGTCGGACAGGCCGGTCAGCCGCAGGGCCCATTCGCGGGCGCTGACCGGGGAGAGCCCGGTGACCGCGCTGAGCAGCGCGTCGGACAGCTTGCCGCTTTGCCCGCTCAGGCGCTGCGCCAGCGCATCCGGGGTCATCTCCGTCAGCACCAGCTTATCCTGGCGTGGCGGGCGTTCGAAGGGGAGACCGGGCAGCATGTGGCGCACGCGGCTCATGTCGGCGCTGACATGGCGGATGCAGTCGATGATCCGTCCGTCGCGCACCAGCGTCAGGTTGCTGTGCCGGCCCATCAGCTCCAGCCACAGCTCACACTGGCAGGGCTCGCCCAGCTCGTCCCGGCCGCTGACCGTGATGCATACGGCGCGGTCGCCGTCCGGCTGGACGATGGATTCGATATGCCCCCCGATCAGGTGCTTCCTGAGCAGCATGCAGAACATCGGGGCCTCGGGCGGGTTGGAGAACGTCTCGTCCGTGATATGAAAGCGCGCCATGGCGGGGCTGGCGCTCATCAGCAGGCGTACATTGCGGCTGTCGCTGCGGATGAGCAGCACGGCCATGTCTTTTTCGGGCTGTGTCGCGCGGTCGATGCGCCCGCCGATCAGGCGCTGGGCGTCGCGCACGGCAAAGCGCAGGGTGAGTCCGTCAAGCGGCATCAGTCGTCACTTCCTTTGGAATGAATGGGTCATGAGTAAATCCTTGCGTAAAGGCTGCCGTCGCTGAGCAGGAGCAGCAGCATGAACTGCCGCTCGCACGCCGCGCCGGGATTGATGAACAGCGTGCCGCGGCGGTATTCGTTGTACACGCGGTGCGTATGCCCGAAGACGGCGCAGTCGGCCTTGACCTCCCTGGCGCGGTCCTCCAGCAGGCTCATGGTGGTTTTCACGCTGTAGCGGTGGCCGTGGCAGAGCAGGAAGCGTTTGCCGAACAGGTCAAAGGTCAGCTCCTGCGCCGCGGGAAAGATGTCGCAGTTGCCGCACACCTGATAGATGGGCGGCAGCTGGGACTCATAGCGGACCAGGTCGCGGCAGCCGTCGCCCGCGTGAAACACCGCGTCCAGCGGCCCCATCTGCTCGGCCTTCATCAGCAGCTGCTCCAGGGAATATCCGTGCGAATCGGACAGCACCAGGATGCGTTTCAGGACTTCCGGCATAGCGTTTCCAGCTCCGGCATGATGGCGGCCATCGCCCGGGCGCGGTGGGAAATGCGGTTCTTGTCCGCCTGCGCCATTTCCGCGAAGGTTTCGCCCGATTCGTACAGGAAATGCGGGTCGTAGCCGAATCCGCCTGTGCCGCGGGCTTCGCGGATGATCAGGCCTGGGCATTCCCCGCGGACCGTTTTGGTGTAGCCGCCGGGCAGGGCCACGGCGATCGCGCAGACGAACTTCGCGCGCCACGGCTGGGGCAGGCCGTCCAGGTTTTGGATCAGCAGGGCGTTATTGGCGGCGTCGTCGCCGTGTACGCCGGCATAGCGGGCGGAATACACGCCCGGCGCGCCGTTCAGCAGGTCGACCGCGAGGCCGCTGTCGTCGCCCAGCGCGGCATAGCCCGTGGCCCGGGCGACGAAGCGCGCCTTGATCAGCGCGTTCTCCTCGAAGGTCGCGCCGTTTTCGTCAATATCGTCTGTCAGGCCGGCCTCGCGCATGCTGAGCACCCTGAACCGGCCGCCGAGCATCGTCCGGATCTCCGACACCTTGTGATCGTTGTTGCTCGCGATGACCAGCGTTCTGGTGTTTTCGGCAGGGAGCGTGCGTCCTTCCAGCGCGGCGCGCTGCAGGTCGTGCAGCGCCCGGCAGCCCGTCTGCCCGAGGACCAGCAGGCGGCTGAGCTCCGAAGGAGTAAAGGCGCGGCCCTCGCCGGTGCCCTGAATTTCGATGAAATTCCCTTCCTCGTTCATGATCATGTTCATATCGGTCTGCGCGGCGGAATCCTCGGTATAGCACAGGTCCAGGCACGGCACGCCGTCCACGATGCCGGCGCTGACGGCGGACACCTGGTGCACGAGGGGGGATTCCTTGAGCTTCCCTTCCCGGATGAGCCGGTCCACAGCCAGCGCCAGCGCGATATAGCCGCCGGTGATCGCCGCGGTGCGGGTGCCGCCGTCGGCGGTCAGTACGTCGCAGTCGATGGTCACGGTACGCTCGCCCAGGTATCTCCGGTCCACCGCCTGGCGCAGCGCCCGGCCGATCAGCCGGCTGATCTCCACCCCGCGGCCGTCCTTTTTGATGCCGTCACGCGCCTTGCGCCGGCCGGTCGAGGCGGGCAGCATGGCGTATTCCGCGGTCAGCCAGCCTTCGCCCTTTCCCTTCAGGAACGGCGGCACGCCCTCCTCCACCGATGCGGTGCAGATGACCCGGGTTTCGCCGGTCCTGATCAGGCAGCTGCCATAGGCGGTCGGTACAAAATCGGGGATCACCTCATGCGGTCTCAAAGCGTCTTCCATTCGTCCGTCCAGTCTGAGCATAATCAGTCCTCCTTGATGGTATAGAGTAGTATTATACCGGCGAACCTCTGAAAATGCAAGAATGCGCTTGTCCTTTTGCGACAAATCTGGTAAAATGAGAACAAACATTGACCGCAAGGAGGAATGCAGCATGAGCATCAGTGTCAAACCCTTCGGCAAGGATGAAAACGGCCGGGAGATATCCCTGTTCACGATGACCAACGCGTCCGGCGCGTCCGTGTCGGTGACCGATTACGGCGCGCACATCGTCAGTATTCGCGTGCCGGACAGCGCGGGGCAGCTCGCGGATGTGAACCTGGGCTTCGATTCGGTGGACGCCTATACCCGGCCGCACGGCAGCATGGGCGGCACCATCGGCCGGTTCGCCAACCGCCTGGGCAACGCGCAGTTCACCCTGAACGGCGTGACCTATCAGGTGCCTAAAAACGACGGCGAAAATTGCCTGCACGGCGGTGTTCAGAATTTCCAGTTCCGGTGGTTCAAGGCCGAAACGCTGGAAGGCGACAAAGAGGACGCCGTCCTGTTCACCTATGTTTCCCACGACGGGGAGGAGGGCTTCCCCGGCAATATGCGCGTGCAGGTGACCATGGCATTTGACGACAGCAACACGCTGACCATCCGTTACCTGGCGCAAAGCGACAAGGACACCATCGTCAATCTGACCAATCACGCGTACTTTAACCTCCGCGGAGAAGGCGATATCCTCGACCAGGTCGTGACGGTCCACGCCGACTGCGTGACCGAGACGGATGACGCGCTGATTCCTTCCGGACGGCTGGCGCCGGTGGCGGGCACAGCGCTTGACCTGCGCGAAGGCGGTACGGTCCGCGCCGGGCTCGCCGCGCGCGGAAGCTGCCACCCCATCGACCAGGCGAACGGCTATGATGTGAACTATTGCGTGCCGGGGACCGGCCTGAGGGAAATGGCCCGCGCGGAGGACCCGGTATCCGGCCGCGTGATGATCGTGCTGAGCGATCAGCCCGGAGTACAGTTCTATTCCGGCCAGGGACTGCACCATACCGGCCGCGGCGGCGTACAGTACGTGCCGTATTCCGGCTTCTGCCTGGAGACCCAGCATTATCCCGACAGCCCCAACCATCCTGAATTCCCCAGCACCGTGCTGAAAGCGGGGGACACCTTCTCCTCGGTCACGCAGTACCGCTTTGAAGTCAAGTGACGAAAACTGACAATTGACGAAACGGCAAATTGAATGTACAATATAGTCATTCAGTTTGCCGTTTCGCGCTGTCCGGGGTTCTCCCCTGCGCGCGGACAATGATGCGTTGTGATTTCCTTTTGCGCCGCTTCGGGGAGTGAACAGGCTGTGCAGATCACCCATTCAGAATCCAATAAAATCCCACGGCCGGAGAAGAACACGGCCTATACGCTGTTCAAGGCGCTGCTGGCGGCGGCCGGGCTGATGATCGCCGGGGGCGGCGTGTGGTATCTGGCGATCACCGGCATCGTCGGCAATAAGAACTGGGATTTCAACAGGTATGGCGTCATGCCCGCGATGCTGGCCGGCGCGGGCGGCGCGTTGCTGATCGTCACGCTCGTCGGCTTTTTCAGGCTGCCCGCCCTCAGGTACTGGTCGCAGCCCATCTGGCGTGACATCCGCAAGGACAAATACCGCTATCTGCTCATCCTGCCGGGGCTGATCGTCGTGTTCGTGTTCAGCTATATGCCGATGTACGGCATCATCCTGGCATTCAAGAATTACAAGATCAAGAGCGGCATCATCTTTTCCCAGTGGGTGGGGATGTTCCAGTTCGAGCGCTTCTTTAATACCCCGGTCGCGGGCAACGTCATCGGCAATACCCTGTTCATCGGCTTTACGCAGCTGCTGATTACCTTCCCTGTGCCGATCGTGCTCGCCCTGCTGATGAACGAGCTCAGGCGGCCCGCCTACCGCCGTACGGTGCAGACGGTGGTGTACCTGCCGCATTTCATCAGCTGGGTCATCATGTACTCGCTGATGTATTCCCTGTTCTCCATCACCAGCGGCCTGGTCAACAAAATGCTGATTTCCCTCGGCTACAGCACGGTCAATATCCTGTCGGACCCGAACAAGTTTTACGGTATGCTGTACCTGACCAGCATCTGGAAGGAGGCGGGCTGGGGGACCATCATTTATATGGCGGCGATTTCTGGCGTGGATCAGGAAATGTACGAGGCCGCCTACCTGGACGGCGCCAACCGCCTCCAGCAGTGCCTGCACATCACGCTGCCCTCCATCTCGTTCTCCATCACGACCATGCTCATCCTGAACGTCGGCAGCGTGATGGGCGCGAACTTTGACCAGATCATGAACCTGCGCAACGCCGCCACCTCTTCGGGCGTGGCGCAGGTCATCGATACCTACGTGTACGATATGGGCGTCGGAAAGGGCCAGTATGACCTGTCCACCGCCATCGGGCTGTTCCAGCAGGTCGTCAACTGTATCCTGCTGTTCACCTCCAACTTCGTGGTCAAGCGGATGTCCGGCGAGGGCTTCTTCTGAGCAACGATAGCGGCCGAAAAGGAGGGATGGAGATGGAAAAAACGAGACGCACCGAAAAGAACAGGATCCGGCGCTCCTTCGGGGAGCGGCTGTTTAACGCCTGCAACGTGACGCTGTTCGCGCTGATCGTGCTGCTGATCATTTTCCCGTTCTTTAACATCGTCGCGATCTCCCTGACCAGCAACGCCGAATACATGCGCGAGCCGTTCATCATCTGGCCGAAGCAGCCGACGCTGGAGGCCTACCAGTATATGTTCGCCACGCCGCTGATTCCCCGCTCGTACGGGGTCACGCTGCTGATTACCGTGAGCGCCACGGTGCTCTCCACGCTGATCACCTCCATGCTGGCCTACGGGCTCTGCCGCGGGGACCTGCGCGGGCAGAAGTTTTTCATGATTTACCTGCTGATCACCATGTTCTTTTCCGGCGGCCTGATCCCCAACTATTACAATATCACCCGCACCCTGGGCTGGAGCAACAACCTGCTGGCGCTGATCGTGCCCAATTCTGTCAGCGTGTTCAATTTTATCGTGGTGCGGTCCTTTTTCCGGCAGCTGCCCGCCTCGCTGGAGGAATCCGCGCGCATCGACGGCGCCAACGAGTTCACCATTCTGTTCCGCATCATCTATCCGCTCTCCATCCCCACGCTGGCGACCATTGCCATGTTTGTGGCGGTCGGGACGTGGAACAGCTGGTTTGCCGCGATGCTGTATATGCGTGATGAAAAGCTTTACCCCCTCCAGCTGATCGTCCGCAACTTTGTGGTGCACGAGTCGCGCCCCGCCGACATGCAGAACCTGGAGGGCCTGCGCGACGCGGCGGGCAACCGC
The DNA here is from genome assembly GCA_946536315.1 of uncultured Clostridia bacterium. Classification (GTDB taxonomy): domain Bacteria; phylum Bacillota; class Clostridia; order Christensenellales; family Aristaeellaceae; genus UBA4246. The sequence goes on along the minus strand of CAMNEH010000017.1, from coordinate 11,841 downwards.
ATCTTCCTGAATGAGGCCGGCCTCAAAATGGCCTGCGCCGTAGCGACCGCCCTGCCGATGGTGATCATCTACCCCTTCATCCAGAAGTACTTTGAAAAGGGCATGACCATCGGCGCGGTCAAAGGCTGATGGCGATATTGTAGGCCGGGCGGCGAGCCGCCGGCCTTGCAATAAATCAAACAAGGAGGAAGACCAATGAAACTCTGGAAACTGCTTGCGCTGACCGCAGCGCTGATCCTGGCGCTCACCGCCACCGCGTTTGCCTACGACGGCGATGTGCTGGATATCACCGCCAACAGCGACGATATCTTCAGCTGGGATCCTGACAACGACGCCATGGCCGCGTATATCCGCGACAACTTTGGCATCAACTTCATTCCCAGCGCGGTGGACTATTACAACAACGACTTTGCCCTGACCAACACCGCCGCAGGCGACGGCGAGCTGCCGGAGGTTTTCACCGCCGACATCCTCTACTATCCGCAGGAAATCACACAGTTCATCCCCGAGGAACTGGTGGCTGAAATCCCGCAGAAGCTGATTGACAAGTATCCGCTGGTCAAGGCCCGGCTGGAGAACGACGCGGTGTCGCAGCTGGTGCATGACATGTACGACGGCTACTACTTCCTGCCCAAGCCCGACTCCGCCGATCCCACCATTTACCTGGCGGAGCGCAAGGGCCTGTTCATCCGCAAGGACTGGCTGGAGACGCTGGGCCTGGAAATGCCCAGCACCTGGGAAGAGCTCTACGAGGTCGCGCACGCCTTCACCTATAACGATCCCGATCAGAACGGTGTGGACGATACCTTCGGCCTGACCGGCGACGGCCTGGGCACGCTGCGCTACTTCTTTGCTTCCACCGGCGTTTCCAACCGCTACTGGAACAAGACTGAGAACGGCGAATGGTTCTATGGCGCGCTGGACGACAGCAACATCGTTCCGCTGCAGTGGCTGCGCAAAATGTATGAAGACGGCTCGCTCGACCCCGACTTTGCCGCCACGACCTGGCGCCAGGGCCTGCAGAAATTCTCCAACAACACCTTCGGTATCTGCGTGCGCAACGCGGACGCCGACTGGATCCATCAGGTGCTGGTCGATTACTACGGCGCCGCCAATCCTGACTGCAATCCCTTCGACCGCGTCAGCCTGATCGGCGCGCTGGGCAACAACAAGGGCGATCAGCCCCGGATGGAGGCCTACATCTCCTGCATGGTCGCGGTTCAGTTCGCGCCCGAAATCACCGAAGAGAAGATGGACCGCTTCCTCGCGTACTATGAGTACCTGCTCGGCGAAGGCAAGTACATGCGCCTCGGCCTTGAAAACGTGGATTACACGCTGGAGGCCGACGGCAGTGTGAAGCTCGTCCGCGACGAGAACGGCAAGGCCTCTGACCTGTCCACCAAGTATCCCAGCATCACTGCCACCCACTGGACCAGCTGGGGCTTCGAGATGCAGGCGCTGCCCACCGTGGAGTATTATGACAAGTACAATGACGAAACCAAGGCCCTGAACGCCGCCGTCTGCGCCATCCGCAACCAGAATCCCGTCTATCCGCAGGTCGGCCCGATGCTGATCGACGATGTGGCGGTCACCGACGCGAGCGCGTTCAACATCACCAGTGAATACTGGGCCATCATTACCGGCACGGATTCTGTGGAGAACATGTTCCACGAGATGCAGAACCGCGCGCAGGCCTATTATGGCCCCGCGACCCAGAAGGTTACGGAGATCGCTGAGCAGTACGGCTGGTAATCATCCGCGAGACACCAGGGCCGCTTCCCGGGCTGCCGGAAGCGGCCCTTTCTTGAAGAAAGAGGGGGATTCGATGGCAGATACTCAGCCGCGATGGCTGCCGGATGGCGGCATAGAGGCCTGCGGCAAGGCATGGCGCTTTGATCCGTCCTTCCGTCCTTCCATCATCTACGGGGACGGCAGTGAGGCTTTTTTCGATACCGCGCGTGAGATCCACAGCGCACCGTTCGAAAACGGACTGGGCGGCGGCTTCAGAACGACGTTTCAGGGCTTTGACGGGCGCGGCGACCTGGAATTCGAGATCGACGCCCTCGCGTACCCCGCGGGCGGGAGGATCGACCTCACCTTTGTCATGCTGCGGGATGGCAGGGGAACGGTCCGGGAGGTGCGGTGGCCCGCGCCGCTGGTGGCTGACGGTGCCGGCGCGTATGCGGTGCTCAACACTATGCAGGGCCAGCTGCTGCCCTCGGACTGGCCGCAGCGCGTCGGCGATCAGCTCCCCTTCGACGGGCAGATGTGTTCCGAAGCGGCGTACATGCCCTGGTGGGGGGAGATCACGCCGGCGGGGGGATATCTCGCGTATGTCCGCGCGCCTTGGGATACCAAATACGCGATCTGCCACCCGGAGGGCGGTCCGACGCGCATCTATGCCCGGCACCTCCCGTCGCTCGGAAAAATGCGCTACGCCCGCACGGTCAGCTTCTATTTTCTGCCGGCCGGCTGCGATTATGTGGCGCTGTGCCGCCTGTACAGGGCGATCGCCGACGAGGAGGGCAAGCCGGTCACGCTCCGGGAAAAGGCGGCGGCGAATCCGAATGTCGATCGGCTGATCGGCGCGTGCGTCATGCACGTGCCCGGCAAAAAGCACGTCGTCCCGGAATCCAGGTATTATGATCGCGAGCATCCGGAAAACAATGACAACGTCACGCCGTTTTCCCACTGGGAGGCGCGTGTCCGCCAGCTGAAGGCGCTCGGGGTCGATCAGCTTTACCTGCACCAGGACGGCTGGGGACAGCCTGGATACGACAACCAGCACCCGGATTATCTGCCGCCCTGCTGGGAAATGGGCGGCTGGGAGGGCATGAAATCCCTCTCGGATACCATGCGCGCGCTGGGCTTCATGTTCGGCGTGCACGATCAGTACCGGGACTATTATCTGGACGCTCCGACCTATACCCCGGACCATGCCGCGCAGAGCGCGGACGGGAGTATCTACGGCCACGCCATCTGGGCGGGCGGACGGCAGAATTACCTGTGTGCCTCGCTGGCGCCCGCCTATGTCAAGCGCAATTTTGATCAGCTGTTCGCGCACGGCATCCACCTGGAAGGGACCTATCTGGACGTGTTCACCTGCAACGAGGCGGATGAATGCGCGAACCCCCGCCACCCGATGACCCGGGCGGAGTGCCTGCGGTTCAGGGCGCAGTGCTTTCATTATCTGACGGCGCACCAGGTCGTGCCTTCCTCTGAGGAGGTCAACGACTGGGCGGTGGGTGACCAGGTCTTCTGCCATTGGGCGCCCTATTGGGCGGGCGCTGCGATTCCCGTCCCGCTGTTCAACCTGGTGTATCACGACTGTGTCATCATCCCCTGGATGATGCCGGCAGGCGGCTGGGGCATCCCGTCCGGCACCACCGGCTTCCTGCAGTGCCTGCTGAACGGCGGCATGGGCTACATGAGCGAAACGGCCGAGGGCGAAGAGCTGGCCGAGAATATTCGCCAGTGGCAGGTCATCCGCGGACTGCAGCGCCGCGTAGCGCGCGAAAAAATGGTCCTTCACGAATTCCTGAACAAGGAAAGGACGCGGCAGCGCACAGTGTTTGCTGACGGCACCAGCGTGACCGTCGACTTTGCCCTGAATACCTACCTGATCGAATCCCCGGAGGACCGTGTATGAGCACACTGCGCATTGCGCCATATATCATGCCCGCCGCGTCGCTCGGACGGGAAAACCCGCTCCCCGATCTGAAATTCGAGGCTGACGCGCACGCAAACATCGTGATCGATGGAACCACCGTATCCGCGGAGGAAGCGCGGTACATGGGCTGGGGCAGGGTCGGGACGATCCTGCCGTACACGCTGCAGGACGGCTACAACCGCCGGCGCCGGAAACGCGCGTTTCCCGCCGCTGTGCTGGAGAATGAGTTCCTCCGCGCGGTGTTTATCCTGAATCTGGGCGGAAGGCTGTGGTCGCTCACGGACAAGCGGACCGGCCGGGAATTGCTGCACCGCAATCCGGTCTTCCAGCCGGCCAACCTGGCGCTCAGAAACGCCTGGTTCTCCGGCGGCGTCGAATGGAACTGCGGCATCATCGGACATACGCCCTTCACGGCGGAGGACATGTGCGCGGAAACGCTCACGCTCAGCGACGGCACGCCGGTGCTGCGGATGTTCGAGTACGAGCGCGTACGGCGCCTGTTCTACCGCGTCGAGGCGTTCCTGCCCGACGGCGCGAATGAGCTGTATGTCCGGGTGCGCATCGACAACGCGCGTCCACAGGATACCGCCGTCTACTGGTGGAGCAACATGGCTGTGGACGAGCGCCCGGAGGTGCGCGTGCTGGTTCCGGCGCAGAAGGCCTTCCGGTACGGGTACGGCGGGAAGCTGTCCAAGGTGCCCGTCCCGTACATGACGGTCGAGGCGGATAAGCTGAGCGGCGACGCGGTGCGCCTGGCCGAGGCGAACGGCGGCACGCTGGACTGGGACATCTCGCATACGACCGGCCTGCCGCAGGCGATGGACTTCTTCTTCGACGTGCCGGCGGACGTCCGGCCCTTCATTACCGCGCTGGACGGCGAGGGCTACGGTATGTGCCAGACCTCGACCGGCGAGCTGCGGGGACGCAAGCTGTTTGTCTGGGGCATGGGCAAGGGCGGCCGTCACTGGCAGGAGTTTCTTTCGGAACCGGGCAGCGCTTATCTGGAGCTCCAGTCCGGCCTGGCGCGTACGCAGCTGGAGCATTTGCCCATGCCCGCGGGCGGCAGCGTCAGCTGGCTGGAATCCTACGGGCCGATCCACGCGGACGCGCAGGAAGCGCAGAGCGCGGACTGGGGGCGGGCGGTGCGCGCCGCGGCCGACGCGCTCGACCGGCAGCGCCCGGCGGAAGCGCTGGAGCGCCGTCACGCGCAGGTCAGGCGCGAGCTGGACGGCGTAGCCGGCACGGTCGTCCACCGCGGCATGGGCTACGCGCTGGCGGAGCAGGCGCTGCTGGGCGATGCCTTCGACACGGCCGGGCTTTCATTGGCGGCCATGCGCGTGGGAAAGGGCGAGCGCCCCTGGATCAGCCTGGCCAGGCGAGGCGTGTTCCCGTGCCCGTCCCCTGAGGAGGAGCCTGCCAGCTACCAGATCGGGCCGGAGTGGGAGGCCGCGCTGCGGGCGGCGGTCGACAGCGGACGCAGCGACCACTGGTACGCGCACTATCAGCTCGGCGTCATGGCGGCCGCCCGCCAGGACAGCGAGGCCGCGCGGAGAGAGTATACGCTCTCCCTCGCGCAGGCGGAGAACGCCTGGGCCCTGCGCGGCATCGGCGTCTGCGAACTGAAAGCGGGGGAGATCGGAAAGGCCGGCGACGCGCTGTGCCGGGCGGCCACGCTCAAGCCCATCCGTCCGCTGCTGGCGGAGGCGATGGAGGCCCTGCTCACCGGCGAACGCTACCCGGACATGCTGGCGCTGTATCAAAACATGCCGGGCCGCCTGCGGGAGGACAGCCGCCTGAAAATGTACGCCGCGGCCGCGCTGCTGCGGTCTGGTCAGCTGGACGAGGCGGAGGCGATCCTTCGCAGCCATATCGAGCTGACCGACGTGCGGGAGGGCAATACGCTGCCGACCGACCTCTGGTTTGAGCTGGCCGCGCGCAGGCAATTCGGACGCGCGGATGATGACGCGCTCGCGTGGGCCAGGACCAGCGTCGTCCCTCCGAAGCACCTGGACTTCAGAATGAGATAACCTGTCAGGAGGTAAGAACATGAATCATCCGATCACCGTCGCGGTCGCCGGCTGCGGCTCCCGCGGCCAGGATACGTATACAAAAGTCCTGTTGACCATGCCCGAAAAGGCCACCATCGTCGCCGCCGCGGACATCGACCCGGAAAAGCTCGCCGGCATGCGGAGGCTGACGGGCATCCCGGAGAGCGCGTGCTACGCCTCCGCCGAGGAAATGCTCGCGCAGCCGAAGCTGGCGGACGTCATGCTGATCTGCACGCCGGACCGCTGCCATTACGCCGAGGCGAAGGCGGCGCTGCTCAAGGACTATGATCTGCTCCTGGAAAAGCCCATCGCGCCGGAGGCGGCGCAGTGCCGGGAGCTTTGCGACATCGCGCTGCAGCGCGGGCGGAAGGTGGCCGTGTGCCATGTACTCAGGTATACCGCCTTCTATCAGAAGATCAAGCAGCTGCTGGACGGCGGGGCGATCGGCGACATCGTCAATGTGCAGGGGATTGAGCAGGTCGGCTACTGGCACCAGGCGCATTCCTTTGTGCGCGGCAACTGGCGCAACGAAGGGCTGTCCTCCTGCATGATCCTGCAAAAATGCTGCCACGACATGGACATTATGCTCTGGCTGACCGGGCGGCACTGCCGGCGTGTTTCCTCGTTCGGCGGGCTCAGCCTGTTCAGGCCGGAAAACGCGCCGGCAGGCAGCGCGGCGCGGTGCGTGGATTGCCAGGTGGCCGATTGCCCGTACAACGCCGTCCGATTTTATCTGGACCAGTTTCGGCGCAGCGGCGACGAATGGCCGCAGAACGTGGTCGCGTTTGACCCGACGGAGGATAAGCTGATGGAAGCCCTGCGCACCGGCCCATACGGCCGCTGCGTGTACCGCTGTGACAACGACGTGGTCGATCATCAGGTGGTCAACCTTGAGCTGGAGGACGGCGCGACGGTGAATTTCACCATGACCGCCTTCACCGCGCACGGAGGCCGCGTGATCCGCGTGGGCGGCACGATGGGCGAAATTTATGGGGATACCAGACAGAATATCATTCGGGTGATGCGCTACGGTCAGGAGGACGAGGTCATCGACGTACGGACGCTGACCGACGATTTCTCCGGTCACGGCGGCGGGGACGCGCGCCTAGTGCGTGAGTTTGTGGACCTGGTTCGCGGCGAAATCGGCGTCAGCGGCACGCTGACCTCCATCGACCGCTCCGTTGAAAGCCACCTGGTGGCGCTCGCCGCGGAGGAATCCCGCAGGCACGGCGGCGCGGCCGTTGAGCTGCGTTCATAAAACCTTCAGCGCATTACCGTGCGAACCATGGTGATGAACGCTGCCAGCCCGCCCATGGCGTTGGAGACCGGCTCGGCCAGGAATACGCCGTCTACGCCCAGCCCCAGGGCGGGCAGAAGCAGCGTGAGCGGTGTGACGATGATCACCTTACGCAGAAGAGAGAAGAATACGGCGTGCCTGGCGTCGCCGATCGCCTGAAAGGTCGACTGGGCGGAAACCTGGAACGCCTGAAAGAAAAACCCGAAGAAATAGAGCCTCAGCGCGTGCGGCGCGATCCCGATCAGCGCGGCGTCGGACGTGAACAGGCGCGCCAGCGCGGGCGCCTGCCAGAGCACCAGTATCCACGCCAGGCAGGTGTAGGTGACCGCCGCGACGGTCATGAAACGGATGCCTTCGCGCACCCGGCCCTGCTGTTTGGCGCCGTAATTGTACCCTAACACCGGCTGAGCGCCGCTGGTGACGCCTGTAACCGGCAACATCAGGATTTCCCTGACCGAATTGACGACCGTCATCGCGCCGACATACAGGTCGCCGCCATAGGTCCGCAGGGTAGCGTTGGCCGCGATCTGTACCAGGGAATTGGTGGCTTTCATGATGAAGCCGACCACACCGAGGGAAACGATTTCCAGGACAGTCTTTTTTCTTACGCGCAGTTCCCTGCGCCTGAGCGGCAGCACAGCGCAGCGACCGGTCAAAAACCTCATGACCCACAGGCAGGAGGCGACCTGGCTGATCACGGTCGCGATGGCGACGCCGCGGATGCCCCAGTGAAACACAAACAGGAAAACCGGATCGAGCAGCAAATTCATCGCCGCGCCGAGCATGGTGGTGCACATGCCGATGCGCGGAGAGCCCTGCGCGTTGATAAACCCGTTCATCCCTGTCGCGAGCATGGTAAACGGCGTGCCCAGCAGATAAATGCGCATGTACTGATCCGCATAGGGATAGGAGAGGTCGCTTGCACCGAACAGATAGAGCAGCGGTCGGCGCAGCAGCCACAGCAGCGCCGTCAGCGCCAGGCTGCTGTATAGCAGCAGGGCAAAGGTGCAGCCCTGCAGGTGAGCGGCGTGTGCGTCGTCCCCCTTCCCGCGGGATATGGCGAACAGCGGCGCGCCGCCCTGCCCGAACAGGCTCGTGAAGGCGTTGATCAGCGCGATGATCGGGAAGGCGACGCCGATGCCGATCAGGGCCATGCTGTCCTGCTGGGACAGATGGCCCAGATAAATCCTGTCGACGATCGTGTAGGTGACCTGAACGAGTTCTGCCAGTGTCAGAGGAACGGACTGCGCCAGGATCCTCTGCCACATCTTTCCTGTGGCGAAATTGCCGGTATCCGTCTTCGTGCGCATGCGTTCAACTCCTTCCCCGGATACGATATCACCGAAAATGTGCGCCGTCAATCAGCAAATCCCTTTCTGCTGACGCCTTTCTTTTGACGTTTGTTACAAGATCGGTCCAAGGATTGTCTTCAGCCACAGAATGTGCTATAATCACAGTCAGCCGTCTGCCGCAGGCGAAAATGCCAGGCAGACGCAATTCACGCCGATGGGGAGGCGAAACGATGCGTAAAACGCTGATCTGCCTGCTGACTTTGTGTCTGCTGGCAGGAATGGCGCCGTCCGCGGCCCGCGCCGCGGAGGATAAACCGGTACTGTATAATGCCATTATCACCCGCAATTACCCGAATTCGACGACCACCGTCTACGCCCAGATGGACCGCCTCAGCAAGAAGCTGGACACCTACCGCGCCGGGAAAAAACTGCAGGTCACGGCGGTGTATCCGGGCTGGATCGAAATCAAGCTGGGCTCCGGTCTGGGGTACGTGCTGCGCAACCGTGTGGATCAGGTGGTCGCAGTGGATACGGTCAACACACCGCCCTATGGGGTGGAGGTGTATACCTACATGGCCGAGATCACGCAGGATACGCCCGTCCTCTTTCAGCCCGAGCCGGACGCGGAAATCCTGAGCCTGCTGACGGCCGGGGCCAAAATTGCGCTGCTGGGTGTGGAAAACGGGTATGCCAAGCTGGTGCACAAGCGCGAGTATGGCTATATCGATACCCGCCTGCTCAAGGAGATCGTGCCGATCGCGCCGGCGGTCGAGCTGGGCGACGCGGATACGCCGATCTCCGTGTTCTGCTCTTTTTACAGCGACAATGTCGACCGCATCAACAACCTGAAGGTGGGCTGCGAGCGCCTCATGCGCACGCTGGACCCGGGGGAGACGCTGCTGTTTAACGAGACGGTCGGGCCCTTCACCAAGGCTAACGGTTATCTGCCCGCGCCGATCCTGATCGACGGGGTCACCAAGCAGGGCTACGGCGGCGGCTCGTGCCAGATTTCTTCCACACTGTACAATACGGTGCTGCAGCTGCCCGGGGTCACCATCCTGGAGCGCCATCCGCACGGCGCCAGCGGCGCGGCCTACCTGCCGCACGGAGTCGACGCGTCCAGCGGCGACCTGAATTTCCGCATGCGCAACAGCTATGATTTCCCGATCCGGATCGAGGCGTCGTGTCATGATTTTTGCCTGTTTATGGCGATTTACCGCGCGGATGTGTAAAACCCTTCCGCGCCTGCTTTTTTTCCTGTTGACGCTGTGCCTGCTGGGAATGCCCTCGCTGGCGGAGACGAGTGACCTGCCGGTGCTGTACAGGGCGGTCACGGTGGGGGAAAGCCGGATCCTGACGGAACCCGGCAGCTGGGGCGAAACGGTCATCTATGTCAAAAAAGGCGCGCGGGTGGACATCATGGCCGTAGAGCCGAATTTTGTCTATGTCCGCGCGGATCATCACGAAGGCTATATGTACCGCTCCCGCGTGACGGACGTGCGGGCGGTCGATCCTGTCCACACGCCGCCCTATGGGGTGATCGTCTACGGCTATATGGCGGAGGCGGCGGGGGACGCCGCGGTGCTGGCGGCGCCCGCGATGGACGCGGAGACGCTGGCTGTGCTGCACGACGGCGCGAGACTGGCGGTGATCGGGTTTGAGTCCGGCTGGGCCAAGGTGATCTTCAAGCGCCAGTACGGCTATCTGAGCGCGGGCAGCCTGAAAAACATCGTGACGGTCAAATCAGCTGCGGACGAACGCTCGCTGAAAGCGCCGCTGGCGGTTTACACGTCCTATTATAAGACAGAGGACACCGAAGCCAACCAGGGCAGGATCATGAATATCCAGACCGCGTGCGCCAAGCTGTCGGCCATCACGCTGCAGCCGGGCCAAAGCCTCAGCTTCAATGAGGATATCGGGCCCTACAGCGGCGCCAACGGCTATCACGTCGCGCCGGTCCTGACGGACGGGAAGCTGAAGCTGAATTACGGCGGCGGCACCTGCCAGGTGTCATCGACGCTGTATAATGTGCTGCTGCAGCTGCCCGGAATCACGGTGCTCCAGCGGCGCGCGCACGGCGCCAACGGCGCGTCCTATCTGCCCCATGGCGTTGACGCCGCGGTGGGAAACAGCAACCTGAACCTGGTATACCGCAACGATTATCCGTTTCCTGTACGCGTGGACGCCTCCGCGCAGGATGGCGCGCTGTATATGAGCATGTGGCGCGAGGACGACCTCGAGGAGGAGCTGACGATCCGCAATACCTACATGCCCGCCCTGACAGCCTCCCTGTCGGAGGCTTCCGCGCCGGATGAATCCGCGCCGGATGAAGCCGCGGCGGATATACCCGATGATGATTTGCCGCCTGAGGACGACGAGCCCGAGGTCATCGTCTTTCACTGGAAATAACGGGCCATGGCGGCAGGGAATCTCCTCATTGACTTTTTGGACATTCACTGTTAGAATGCGCGTACAGCCCCGTGGCTGAAAACGTCGAGGAGGTCGAATTGATGGCGGATAACGTACGTCCGGCGGACATGAAGCGAATTGAAACACCCGAACAGGCTGCGCGCTTTATTGAAGAACAGGTAGCGCTGCTGAAGGCGCAGATCGGTGAGGGCAGGGTCCTGCTGGCGCTGTCCGGCGGCGTGGATTCTTCTGTGGTGGCTGCGCTGCTGATCCGCGCGGTGGGTGACCAGCTGATCTGTGTACATGTCAATCACGGCTTGCTGCGCAAGGGAGAGCCCGAACAGGTGATCCGCGTGTTCCGTGATCAGATGAACGCCAACCTGATTTATGTGGACGCGGTCGACCGCTTCCTCGATAAGCTCAGTGGGGTTTCTGATCCCGAGCTGAAGCGCAAAATTATCGGCAAGGAATTCATCGACGTTTTCGCAGAGGAAGCCGCCAAGCTGAACGGCATCCGCTTCCTGGCCCAGGGCACCATCTATCCGGATATCCTGGAATCCGGTCCTGTCAAATCCCACCACAATGTCGGCGGCCTGCCCCCGGAACTCCATTTTGAACTCGTCGAGCCGATCCGCCTGCTGTTCAAGGATGAGGTCCGTGTGGTCGGCAAGGCGCTCGGCCTGCCCGAAAGCATGGTGGAGCGCCAGCCCTTCCCGGGCCCCGGTCTGGGTGTCCGGTGCGTCGGCGCCATCACCCGCGACCGCCTCGAAGCCGTGCGCGAATCCGACGCGATCCTGCGCGAGGAATTCGCCAACGCCGGCCTGCAGGGCAAGGTCTGGCAATACTTCACCATCGTTCCCGATTTCCGGTCCACCGGCGTCCGCGATGGCCAGCGCTCGTTTGAATGGCCCTGTGTCATTCGCGCCGTCAACACCCGCGACGCCATGACCGCCGCCATCGAGCCGATCCCCTACGATCTCCTTGCCCGAATCACCGACCGCATCACCCACGAGGTCCCCGGCATCAACCGCGTTCTCTACGATCTCACGCCTAAGCCTGTGGGGACGATTGAGTGGGAATGAGTGCCAGAATGGCAAGAACCCTTATGCCACAACGCTTTCAGCC